>DATLJG010000322.1:0-11704 GCA_035538995.1 Hyphomicrobium sp.
CATAACACGATTCAATTATGCACTTTCGTCGCAATTGACTTGCAAAAGAGTTTGTGTGCGGATCAAATCGTGATCCGTCCGTAAAGCCTTGGAAAACGCACATTTTTTGAGCTTTCGGTTCACGCGCTGGCCTGTCCGGTGTTCAGTGGCCCTTGGTGTTGTTTCATTCGTGAGCTAAAGTCTGAACGCGGCGTACAGTCCGCAGGGGAGTTGAGCAATGGGCAGGAGATCCGTTCACTCACCAGAAGAACTCCGACAGCTAATCCTCGACGCATCCCGATCCATCGTTGAACGCAACGGCATTGCCGGACTGTCCGCTCGCGAAATCGCGCGCATGATCGGCTATTCGCCGGGAACGCTCTACAACATCTTTGAAAATCTGGATGACGTTCTGCTGACGCTTCAAGTTCAGCTTCTGGGACGTACTGTCGATCATCTGAAGCAAGTACCGCTTGGCGATGACGGTGAAAAGAACATCGACGCGCTCACCCGCGCCTATGTCGACTTCGCGCTCGCCAATCGGCGCATGTGGAATCTTCTATTCGCACACAGCGTTCCCAGTCCGAGCACGGTGCCCGCGCCCTTCCATGAACACCTGAACAATTTAGCGGAAGTTATGCGCAAGGCGCTGGCCCCGGCCACGCCCCAGGCGTCGCTTCAGGAACTCGACACGTCGGCCCGCGCACTGTTTGCCGGTGTTCACGGCATCGCGTCCATCGCGGCGAGTGAAAAGGGCGCGCATCTAACGCCAGCGACGGCGCAAACGTATGCCCAGGAACTGACATCGAATTTCGTTAGGGGTCTGCGCCACCGCTCGAGCCATTAGCGGGCGTCGGTTCGATCGCATGAGCGGAAGCATCAGCAGCGGGACCGGATTGATCGTTCGGGCTCTGGCTGGTGGCGGCTGATGCCGGAGATGGCGCTTCCGGAACTTTTTGTTCCGGCGCGCTCCGGCCAATTGAACTCGTTTCAACGGAAGGCGACGTGGCTTCCTGCCGGTGAGCCAAATACGGGCCGTCCACAAGACCGAACCATTTATCGGTTGGCAGCAGCCGATGTTCGAGACCGCTCCAAAGATCGCGCGAGCCCAACCCGTCGACGAAGGTGCGCGTCGGCGGCGATAGAACGATCGCGCCGAACGTCGCTGCCGCCATCGCGACGGACGAGTAAAAGTGGCGGCGATCGAACAACTTCAATGCCGTGCCGAACGAGGATTTGAGCCTCGTATCCATGACGTCGACCGAATAGATCTCATCGAGCGTCAGATGCGTCATGTATCCGAGGAACATGAACGCCGCGGCAAGCCATGCAACCCCCGCCGGTTTATTGAGCAGATGATAGAAAACGATCGCCGTAACGATCGCACAGAATACCGCCGCGAGAATGGAATGCCAGATGCCGCGGTGCACGGAAATGCGATGGAATATGGAATGCAGCCCATAGCGCACAGCCAACAGCGTACCGAGCCATAAAATCCATAGTTCCGCGATCGAAAGCTGGGTCGCCGCGTTGAACAGCACCGCGAACGAAAAGAAGATCGCCAGCCCCGCGAACATCGCACGGCTCGGACGCGAATCTTTGAGATCGATATCGGGAAGCACCGAGCCGAGAACGCCTGCCATCGTCACGGCCACCAGATTTTCCGGGGCAACAACGTTCGCGGCAAGCGTCAGCGTCGCAAGCGCACCCGAAACGATCGTTCCAACGGCGATGTGCGTCGTGAAATTGGCCATGATTCCCCCAAACCATCAGGCCTGTTCAGGCAGACCGGCGACCGTAATCCCGTTTATTGGACCATCAGATTCGCCCAGTTGGGGCGAGACATTCCACGTCGAGGTATGTGGATAACAGCGGCGTTGCAGCGCACATACCAGCAGTACGAAGCGCGGTGGCGGTCAGCGCCCGAATGTGGCACGTAGGCGTTTTACAGCCCCGCGATACAGACGGCATGCCCACCGACACCCTGAAAATCAGCCGAGTTGCAGCAGCAAACATCGCAATCGCCCTCGCGGTTGTGATGATCAAGTACGCCGCCTACCTCGTCTCGGGCTCCGTTGCGCTCTTTTCCGACGCGCTCGAAAGTATCGTCAACGTCATGACGGCCGTCGCCGCCTTCGCCGCCATTCGCATCAGCGCCAAGCCTGCAGATATTGACCACCCATTCGGCCACCACAAGGCTGAGTTTCTGGCTGCGATGTTCGAAGGCGCGATGATTGCCGTCGCAGCCGTGCTGATCCTTCTCAAGGCGCGCTCGGCGCTGATCGAAGGCGTCACGCTCGAACATTCCGGTCTCGGCATCGGTCTCAATATCATCGCCTCGGTGTTGAACGCCGGGTGGGCCTGGCTTCTGATTAACCGCGGCACCAGATGGCGCTCGCCGGCGCTCGTCGCCGACGGGCAGCATCTCGTAACCGACGTCATCACGTCGGCCGGAGTCGTTGCAGGCGTAGCGCTTGCCGTGCTGACCGGCTGGCACCTGCTCGATCCGCTGATTGCGACCGTCGTCGCGCTCAATATCTTATGGATGGGCTATAGGATCGCTGTTCAGTCGATGTCGCGTCTGCTCGACCAGGCCGCGAGCCCGGAAATCGAGCAGCAAATTCGCGCCGTCATCGAAGCCAATGGCGGCGGCGCGCTTCAGGCGCACGACATTCGTACCCGGCAGGCGGGACGCGCCCTTTTCATCGAATTTCATCTGGTTGTTCCAGGATCGATGACGGTAGATGACGCGCACGCGATTTGCGATCGCCTCGAACACGCGATCGAAAATGCGATTCTCGGTTCGGAAGTCGTCATCCATGTCGAGCCGGAGTACAAGGCGAAGCCCGAACAATCCGGCGCCGTGCCACTTTAGGCAGGAGCCCGCCGTCAGCTTTTGCCGTTGCCCTGCGAACTCTGGTCCTGCGGGATCTGGGTAATGATCTCGTCGTGGCCGCTCTTGTCGCTGTAGACCGCTAGCGCCATCAGAGCCGTACCAATGCCCGTTGCGAAAAGAATTCCAAACAACGCACCGACCGTCGCTCCCGTACTGACGCCAGAGAAGACGCCAAGTTCCCACATGACGCCGCAGCCGACGATGAAAAGGCCCAGACAAGCGGACGAAAAAATCGTGATCCAGCGCATGGGAAACGCCCTCCTGCGAACCGAATAAAGATGCATCAATGATACATGTTTATGCCGAGGGCTCAACTCACAAGAGTTTTGACCCCTGCGGCGAAAAAGCCGGGAGTCGCGTTCAAGCGATTTATGGGTGTTTCGTCGGAGCCTTACGGGCTGAAAGAAAGCTTACGCTTCGAGGGTGGCCCGTTCCGCCCAAAGATCATACTCGCCCGCTTCGACGACCTTCACGCGAACAATGTCGCCCGCTTTGACGGAGCGCTCGCCGTTCAGAAAGACGTTTCCGTCGATTTCCGGCGCATCCCACTTCGATCGGGCAATCGCGCCGTCCTCGTCCACCTCATCGACGATGACATCGATCACCGACCCGACCTTGCTTTCGAGTTGCGCGCTGCTGACGCTCTTCTGCGCTTCCATGAAGCGATGCCAGCGTTCGTCTTTCACCTCTTCCGGAACCATGCCTTCGAGAGCGTTGGCTCGCGCCCCATCGACGGCTTCGTATTTGAAGCACCCGGCGCGGTTGATGCCGGTCTCCTTCAACCAGTCGAGCAGGAATGCGAAATCTTCTTCCGTCTCGCCGGGAAAGCCGACGATAAAGGTCGAACGAATGGCGAGGTCAGGACAAACCTCGCGCCAGCGGCGGATGCGATCCGCCGTTTTCTCCTGCGCCGCAGGCCGGCGCATCGCCTTCAGAACGGCAGGCGAAGCATGCTGAAATGGAATGTCGAGATACGGCAGGATCTTGCCTTCGGCCATCAACGGAATGACCTCATCGACGTGCGGATACGGATAAACGTAGTGCATGCGAACCCAGACGCCGAGTTCGCCGAGCGCCCGCGAGAGATCGAGAAAGCGCGCCTTTAGCGGTGCGCCCTTCCAAGGACTCTCGGCGTATTTGATATCGAGTCCGTAAGCGCTCGTATCCTGGCTGATGACCAGCAGCTCCTTGACGCCCGCGTTGGCGAGACGCTCCGCCTCGCTCATCACGTGGTTGGACGGCCGGCTTGCGAGATCGCCGCGCAACGACGGGATGATGCAGAACGAACAGCGGTTGTTGCAGCCTTCTGAAATTTTCAGATACGCATAATGCCGGGGCGTCAGTCTCAAGCCCTCGGGCGGCACCAGATCGACGAACGGATCGTGCAACGGCGGCACGGCATCGTGAACCGCCTCGACCACCTGCTCATATTGATGCGGACCGGTAACCGCCAGCACGCCCGGATGCGCGTCGCGGATACGCCCCTCCTCGACCCCGAAGCAGCCGGTGACGATCACCCGCCCGTTGGCGGTCATCGCTTCGCCGATGGCGTCAAGACTCTCTTTCTTCGCTGAATCGAGAAAGCCGCACGTGTTCACCACGACCACATCGGCGCCCGAATAGTCGCGCGCGATCGAATAGCCTTCCGACCTGAGCTTCGTGATAATCCGCTCGCTATCGACCAGCGCCTTCGGGCAGCCGAGCGACACGAATCCGACCTTTGGCACGGACGTCGCCGCCGCACTGCTCCCATGCGCAAGACGGCGTACTTTCGCGCTTGCCTTCGCGTTTACTTTGACCGAGGGTTTCGCCATTTCGCGCTTCTAGCCTTGCCGCATCGGAAGCGCAATCGTGACAGAGTGGCCCCCCGGCAAAGGTTTCCCGTGAACGAAATTCGCACCCATATCGCTGAACAACAAAGCCAAACGCTGCTGACGGAGCCGCGTGCGGCCGCGCGGGCCTGGCTCGAAGCAGGCCGTCCGGTCGCCCTGGCGACGGTCATTGAGACTTGGGGCTCTGCTCCGGTTCGCACCGGCGGCCAGATGGCGATCGCTGGCCTGGACGAGTTTCAAGGCTCGGTGTCGGGTGGCTGCGTCGAAGCCGACGTCATCGCCGCCGCGCTCGACGTTATCGAAGCCGGCCCCCCGCAAACGCTGAGTTTCGGCATTGCGGACGAGACTGCATGGCGCGCCGGACTAGCCTGCGGCGGCAAAATCCGCGTCCACGTCGTCCGCCTCGATCCCAAAAGCGATACCGCACATCTTGACGAGCTGGATGCCGCCGCCACCGCACGCAAGCCTGTTGTCGTCACCACGCAGCTCTCCGACGGCGAACGACGTATCGTCCCAGCGGAGCAGACCACCGATCCCGAGATCGCGGAAGCGCTGCGGCGCGGGCGTAGCGCCGTCAACGAAAACGGCGACACCTTCCTGCACGCGCTGACCCCACCGCCGCGCGTCATCATCGTCGGCGCCACACATATCGCCCAGCACCTTACGACGATGGCGACAGCATCCGGCTACGACGTGAAGGTTCTCGATCCGCGCAGCGCCTTCGCGAGCCCGGCGCGATTTAATCCATCGCAGCTCGTCCCCGAATGGCCGGAAGACGGCCTCGCGACCTTTGCCGCCGATCCGTTTACCGCCATCGTCACGCTGACGCACGTCGATCAGATCGATGACGAAGCATTGACGGTCGCGCTGAAGTCGCGCTGCCGCTATATCGGTTCGCTCGGTTCGCGAAAGACACACGCCAAGCGCGTCGCCCGCCTCAAGGCTGCTGGATTTTCGGACGCCGAAATCGAGCGCATTCACGCCCCCGTCGGCTTGAACATCGCCGCCGAGACTCCGGGAGAAATCGCGACGTCGATCCTCGCGGAAATCATCTCCGCCTTCCGTAAGGTTCCTGCGGCGTGAAGATCACGGCGATCCTTCTCGCCGCCGGTCGCTCGACGCGGTTTGAAGATGGTCACAAGCTGCTGGCCGAGATCGACTCCGTTCCGCTGATCCGCCGCGCGGCTCTAGCGCTCGCCCATTCGAGCGTTGAAGATATCGTGCTGATCACCGCAACAAGCGCGACGGATATCGCAGCCGCCGCCGGTCCCGGACGCTGGCGGCACATCGAGAATCCCAGCGCCGCCGAGGGCCTGTCGTCGTCGCTGCGCATCGGCATTCAATCGGCAAAGGGGGCCGATGGCGTCCTCGTCGCGCTTGCCGACATGCCGGGCATCACCGCCGAATTGGTCGATACTCTGTGCGCTGCATTCACGGCAAGCGAAGGCCGGGGAATCGTATTTCCCATTGCGCCGGACGGACGGCGCGGCCATCCGGTGATTTGGCCCCGATCGCTTTTCAGCGCGCTTGAAAGCGTTTCAGGCGACACCGGAGGAAAGGCATTGCTGGCCGGTCATCGTGATCTTTGGCGTCCGGTCGAATGCAATGATCCCGGCGCCTTCACGGACATCGATACGCGCACCGATCTCGACGCATTCACCACCGCGCGGAAATTCAGCTGATACGGCGCAAGTGATTGTCGAACGCGATATTTTGCAGTTCATGCTCGCTGAGCACCCGCGCTTCGGCGGTTTCGTAGCGGATCACACCGAAGCCCGATGAGGCGGCAAAGTCGTGCTCGCCATCCGACGACACCCCGCAAACGTCCTTGAGCGTGCCCCTGCCGGCAACCTTTCCGGTTTCGGTATCGACGTAGAGCACCTGCCCCGCCTTCGGTGCGCTGGCGGCGATGTAACGCCCATCCTCGCTGACGGCCATCGCGCCGATATAACCGCGCAAATCCTTGCCGCCACCCGGCGCATCGACGAGCTTCATGTCGCGATCCAATCCGGCGCTGCCGACGATCTGCGGTGTTTCGCTGGGACCGCCTTGCCATTGCCCGCCAAACCAGATGAGGCCCGATTTATCCTGCGCGAGGTGGCGGATAGAGAGAAACTTGAGATCACCGGACATGAAATGCTGGGCGATCAGTTTGCCGCTTTCGGCATCGACGAATGCCAGCGACGGCTGCATCGTATCAATATTGAGCTTGGCGCGCCAAGCGTCCGGCACCGTATCGATACCGCCGTTGCCGACCGCAATCGTCTTGCCGTCCGCAAGCAGCGTGATCTCGTGCGGGTCGATCCCGTAGCTCGGATGCTCGCCGATCTTCCTGTAGCCGCGACCGACATCATAGATGCCGATGACGCCGCGCCTGCCCGCGACATCGTTTTCGGACGCATAGAGAAGCCGCCCATCCAACGAGAAGCTGCCGTGGCCGTAGTAGTGACGCCCCTCGCCTGCGGTAAAAATATCGGGCGGCGTGGTCTTGCCGAGTTCGAACGCCACTCCGAAATTTCCCGGCCGCCGCGCAAAGACGACAACGCGCCCCGATGCGCGATGATAGGCGGCGTCATGCCCGCGCGCCGATAGCGGAATTTCCCGGATGATCGATCCGTCGGCCTTCAGCAGAACAACGCAGTAGTCGTCTCCACCGCGCCGGGCCGTCGCGACATAGGCGACGTCCTGCTGCGCTTCCGATGCGAAAGACGTTCCCATCCGCGCGCTACCGACGAACGCCAGCGTGCCGAGCAACAATGATCTGCGATCAATCGCCATCGAGCTCATTGAACCCTACAGTCAAACCGGCCGCGACCGACAGCCGATTGGATATGATGTTGCGGAACCCGTTCATGCGGTCGAAGACTTCGCGCACTTCCGGCGTATCGGGCCGATGCGCATCAGAGGCGCGTCCGCCCGCGCCATCGATGGACCGGATCGTGCGCCACGTGCCGACCGCCCAGCCCTTCATCCAGGCGAGTTCCGGCTTCAGATAGGCTTCGAGGTGCAGCGTATTGTAGAGCTGGTTCAGCGATTTCACGCTGGCGCCGTAGAACGCTTTCTGCAATCCGGCCTTTTGATAGGGCGGCGTCAGGCGGATCTTGGTGTCCACCTGCGGCTTCAGCTGCAAATCCGCCGTGAGCGAAATACCGACGAGCAGCGCCTTCACAACTTCGACCGCCGACTCTTCCGCCGACCGATACGTGTCGTTGTCGGGGCCCGGATTCAGCATTTTGTCTTTCCAGCCGCCCGGCTTCTCCCAGCCGTCCGCAACCTCATCGGCAAGACGTACGAGATTGGCGGCAATGGCTTGCGCCAGCTTGCAGCGGTATTGCGAGGCGTCTCCCGGCCCCAGCGGCTTATCCTTGTCAGTGATTAGAATTTCAAGCGCCGGCAAACCTTGAATGGCTGCGCTCTGCTTGGCGAGCATGCCGGGTTCCAGAATTTTCTCGTTCTTATCGAGAAGCATGAGGCGCAACTGCCGCCCGACGAACCCGCGCGGATCGGGCCAGAACGAAATCTGCTCGCGGCGTCCCTTTTCGGCCATTGGCCCGAAGCGTAGATAATCGATCCCCGCGTAGGCCACGACCGCATCGGCGAATTTCTTGTTCAACGCCCGTCGCGCATCCGCCGAGCCCGACGTACAAACATTTTCGACCGCAGCGGGCAATGCGTGAGCAGCCGCCTTGAAGGCATCGATATGCGGAATGATGTCCGTCTCGATCGCCGCCCGCGCCATATCGAGATGGCTCGGACGTTGCGCAGCGGACGCAGGGAGTGCAAAGGCAATCGCCACGAACAGGGACACTAGCGCTTTAGGCGTTTGCTTCACGATCAAAGTCCATTCACGTAATCAATCAGTCGTTGCTTATCGTCCGGCTTCAACGCCTCGAAGAGACTGCGGCTATGCGCGGCCTCCCCGCCATGTCGGTTGACCGCCGCCTCCACCGTCGCCGCCGAACCGTCGTGCAGAAAATGCCGCTCCTTCGCGATGATACGGCCTTCGATCAGCGGAGCGGTTCGCCACTCCGAGGATTTGACACCGGGCTCACCGACACCGTCGTCGAGACCCGCTCCCATATCGTGAAGCAGAAGATCGGTAAATGCGGGAATAGAGCCGCCATTCCGCGTTGCGAGCGTCGGCACATGACAGGTCGAGCATCCAGTCGCCGCAAAGAGCGCGGCAGCGTCGGGGTCCGGCGCTTCGGGCCGCGCCTGCAACGTCCCGAGATAGGCTGCGACCACCCGCAAAATGTCTCCTGAGAGTTCCCGCCCCTTGAAAAGTGCGCTCTCTCCGTTCGGCGCCGCGAGACACTTCGTCTGCAGAACGGTGCAATCGCCATAGGGCCTCGCCTGCTTCGGACTCGAAAGGCCGATATCGAATGCAAACGCATGCGCCACCTGATCTTCGAGCGTCACGTGCGCGGCTTTCCATCCGTAACGCCCAATGCCTCCGTCAACCCGGTTGGCGCGGCCTCGGACGCCGTCTCCGTTGCGATCGTCGGGATCAACGCGCTTGAGAATTTCCTCGTCGGGAACCGCATCGAACGCCGCGCGACCGAACAGCGACGGCGCTAAACGCACGCCCGCCTTGATGCCCTCGGCCAGTGGCGGGCCGTTCAGGTGATATTGGAATTTCGGCAGATACTGCGCAGTGCCCTCCGGCATCAGCCCAGGCACGGCGTTGGTCTGCAGTTCGAGCCCATAGTAAGGATCGGTCTTGCCGTCGGCGCGGCCGAAACGCACGACCGCCCCGGCGATATCCTTGCTTCCATCCGCGCGCGTGGTGACGTGCGCTCCCTCACCGCGCGCGTGGCACCCCGTGCACGATCGCGACACGAACAGCGGCCCCAATCCATCGGACGCATCCGTCGATGCCGGAGCCGGAATCCACGTTCGATCAAACAATGCCTTGCCCATCGCCGCATCGAGCGGGTCGGCACGCATCGAGAACGGTGCGAACGTCACCACCACGATCGTCGGAATGATAAGCCAATGCCGCGCCATCGAGATCATACGACCTCGATATAGCCCATCATGCCGGCTTCCTGATGGTCGATGATATGGCAATGGAACATCCACTTGCCCGGCTCGCCCGCTACGATACCGACTTGAACACGTTCATTCGGACGCAATAGCACCGTATCGGCTCTGTGCGGCAACACATGCCGGATGCTGGAGTTCAACACCTCGAACGTATGCCCGTGAATATGGATCGGATGCGAATTTGACGTCGTGTTCTGCAGGTCGAAGACATAGCTTTGTCCGGACTTCATCACGGTGAGCGGCGGCCCGAGATCCTTGTGATCCATTCCCGGCCATGCCTGCTTGTTGATGGCCCAGAACGTCCGCTTCGCGAGACACAACGATCCGATCTGGATACCGGAGTTCTCGCCGATAGCGGCAACGGCGGCGCCCGTCGCCGTCGCTGAAAAGATGAACGGTATGGTCTGCGCCGTTGCAAGATCGACCTTCGGAAACGGCATCACCTTCAAGGGCGGAGCCACGAACTTGCCTGTCCGTTTCGGCGGCCCCTCGGAAACGAACTCGGCAAGCACGACCGGCTCTTGCGCGAAGTAATCGACCAGACGAATCGTGCCGCCCGCCGGAGCCGTTCGCAGCAGCATGTCCAGGCGCATCGCCGGTCCCATGCGCCACGATACGAGAGGCACCGGATCAAGACCGTTGCCGTCAACGGCGATGATCGCCGCTTCCGCATTCTCGAATCCGATTTCGGAAATCCGTGCGGGATCGACGTTGTAGAAGCGGATGCGAACGTTCGCCGACGACGGAACCTTGAAAACGGCTTTGTGCGCGCCGTTGACCGAGCGAACCGTTCCGTAGGTGCCAGCTTTAGCCGCGCCCTTGTCCGTCGTGAACGGCAGAAATGTCCCGTCAGGCGAAATGCGCCAGTCTTTCATCATCAGTACGTATTCGGCGTCGGGCGGCTCGATCTCGTCGCCCTCGATAATCAGCGCGCCGACCAATCCCCGCCCGAAGTGCTCCGATGAATTGCAGTGCGTGTGAAAAAAGAAGCTGCCGGTATCGGGCGGGACGAAGGAATAGGAACCTTCCTTGCCCGGCTCGATCGGCTGTTGCGTCATGAACGGCACGCCGTCCTGATCGTTGGGAATTCTAAGGCCATGCCAGTGGATCGAAACGTATTCGCCGGCACGCGGAAGATCGTTCTTGTAGAGCGTATCGAGGCGCTCTCCCAATTTCATGCGAACGATCGGATAAAGCGAGCCTTCCTGAAAGGTCCACAGCGGCAGCGTATGGCCGTCGAAACACGCAAGCGCGGCCGGCCGCTCCGCCAGATCCAAAAGGAGCTTTTTCGTATCGTGCGCGATCGGCTCGGCGATCACGGCTTCGCGCGCCGCCGCCTGTCGGCCGGAAAAAGCAAACGACGCCGCGGCACTCCCTGAGAATGCCGCGACGCCAGCTAAGAGCTCTCGACGTGTTACCATGCCTGCTCGTCGTTACCCGTCACCGGGCGAAACAATGCGGATTTAAAGAGCAATCCGCCCGGTCACTTGGTTTCCTTCGCAACCTGATCGGGATGATCGAGGCTGTCCGAACCCTCGATCTTGACCTTCAGGTGCAAGGCCGCAACGACGGCTTCGATCGCGCGTGCCTGAGCAACGAGCGCATCGACGCCATCGAGGATGAGCTTGTTGCCGGCATCGTTTCCGGCCGCCAGCATCTGATTGTAGCCCATCTCGCCGGAATCGGCCTTGACCTTGATGGCGTTGAGCTTCGCTTTGGCGTTTTCCATCGCCTCGTCGACGCGCTTTGCCGCATCGGGAGCCTTGGCGCGCGCCAGATCGGCAATGCTCGCTCCGGAAACCGCAGTCGCACCGCTGTACTTGCCATTCCAGATTTCGGTGATGCCGATCTCGTCGTAGTAGTGGCTGTTCTGCGTATTGTTGGAGAAGCAATCGTGCGCTTCTTCCGGATCGTGCAGCAGAACACCGAGCTTCATGCGCTCACCGGCCAG
>DATLJG010000323.1:0-2392 GCA_035538995.1 Hyphomicrobium sp.
GGGCGATTTCGATCTGGCTATGGGGCGTCGCCGCGCTCGTCATCGCGATGGTCGTCGTCGGCGGCGCGACACGTCTAACCGAAAGCGGCCTGTCGATCACGGAGTGGCAACCGCTGCTCGGCGCGATCCCGCCGCTGACCCACGCCGATTGGCTGACCGCGTTCGAGAAATATCAGCAGATCCCGCAATACCACATCATGAACCATGGCATGACGCTCGATGCGTTCAAATCCATCTACTGGTGGGAATGGAGCCATCGGTTTCTTGGCCGCTTCATCGGTGTCGCCTTTGCGCTGCCGCTGGTCTTTTTTTGGCTGAGCGGGCGGCTGAAGCCGGGCAGCGGCGCGAAGTTTCTCGGCGTGCTGGCGCTCGGCGGCGTGCAGGGCTTCATCGGCTGGTACATGGTGAAGTCGGGGCTCGTCAATCGCGTGGACGTCAGCCAATACCGGCTGGCGCTGCACCTGACGACGGCGTTCGCGATCCTGGGATTGCTTGTCTGGCTGGCGCTCGAAGAGTGGCCCGATGCGGCGCGGGCCGCCGCCGGTTCTGTAACACCGGCGATCCGGCGCATGGGCGCATTCATCGTCGCCATCGTTGTGCTGCAGGTGGTGCTGGGTGCGTTCGTTGCGGGCCTCAAGGCCGGATTCATCTACAACACCTGGCCGACAATGAATGGCCAGTGGGTGCCGAGCGATTATTGGACGACGCCCGCGTATCTGACGTTCTTCGAAAGCCATGCGGCGGCGCAATTCAATCATCGTGTCATGGCCTACTTCGTCGTCGCCGTTATCCTGATCGAGTTCTGGCTGGTGATGCGCTCGGCTGTCGATCGCCGTGTTCGAACGACGGCGACGCTTCTCGTTTGCGCTGCCTTCGGGCAAGTGGGACTCGGCATCGCAACGCTGCTGGCGCATGTTCCGCTTGAACTTGGCGTCGCGCATCAGCTCGGCGGCGCGATCGTGTTCGTGCTTTCGGTCGTGCACCTGCATGCGATCCGGCGTTCGACTTGGGACCGGGTGCGCTAGAAGAATCCGCGGAGGAACGTTGCTGTTTCATCGGAGATGCCGACGATCTTGTTCGTCGCCTGACGATAGAGTTTGAAATTAAGCTCGGTGCCGGACTGGCCGTCGTTCCAGTTCGTCAAATGCTTCAGCTCACGCCGTCCCAGCGGCCGCTTGGCGACGGCAGTCCGTTTTATGGTGATGCTTACACGCGGCGTTTGACGGATGACGCCGCGCTTCCTGGCGACGGCTGTAACCGACGTCACCACGCCTTGCGCGATCAGGCCTTGCCCGCCTTCGTTCTCGCTCGCGAACACGAAAATCGTGTCACCCTCGACGATTTTCTTGCCTCCATACATCGTCTTTTGCGCGGCGAAGGGGAAGGTCTTGGCGCGGGGATCGCGAACCTCAGCTTTGATTGCGAACGCCATGCGTTATCTCCGGGGCTCTCGGGCGCGGTGCCGGTGGAGCGTCCGTCCGGAGGCTAGTCCAGGCCCAGCATCAGCTTGATGTTCTGAACGGCGGCACCGGCGGCGCCTTTGCCGAGATTGTCGAGCCGGGCGACGAGCACGGCCTGGTTCAGCTCCGATTTGCCGAATGCATAAAGCTCAAGCTGGTCGGTGCCGTTCAAGGCTTCCGCTTCCAGACGCGCCATCTGGGCCGACGGCTCGGCGACGACGCGGACGTGTTCGCTTCCCCGATAGCGGGCATCGAGGGCCAGCTCGATATCGCGCAGGCACGGCTTTTCCGGCAACGTATCGAGATGCAGCGGGATCGAGACGAGCATGCCCTTGTAGTAGTTGGTGACGCTCGGGACGAAAATCGGCCGCCGTGTCAGACCCGAATACTTCTGCAGTTCGGGCACATGCTTGTGCTCCAAGCCGAGGCCATAAAGCTCGAACGACGGCGCGGTTCCGGCCTGGTAGGATTCGATCATGCTGCGTCCGCCGCCGGAATAGCCGGAGACGGCATTGACCGTCAGCGGATAGTCGGTGGGAACGATCCCCGCGTCGACGAGCGGACGAATGAGTGCGATCGCGCCCGTGGGGTAGCAGCCAGGATTGGTGACGCGCGCCGCCGTGCGGATCGCATCCGATTGACCCGGCGTCATTTCAGCAAAGCCGTAGACCCAGCCGGGCGCAACGCGATGTGCGGTCGAGGCATCGACGATTTTTGGAGCCTCAGTGCCAAGCTCGTTTGCCAGCGCTACCGCTTCTTTCGCGGCGTCGTCGGGCAGGCACAGAACGACAAGATCAACGCCACGCATCATGTCGGCGCGGGCAGCCTTGTCCTTGCGCCGCGCGGGGTCGATGCTTTTGACGGTGACGCCGCGCAATTTCGCCAGCCGCTCGCGGATTTCGAGGCCGGTCGTGCCGGCTTCGCCATCGATG
>DATLJG010000324.1:0-1686 GCA_035538995.1 Hyphomicrobium sp.
TGTGACGTCAAAGAAAGTTGCGGCCAGCAATAAGTGGGACGGCATCGTACACACGCCGTCGCCATAAACCCGATGAACCTGAGTTTAGAACCAGCGCGGCTGCCACCAATGCAGAAGCGAGCGGACCGTGTCGGGGGCGAAGACATATGCGAGACCGGCGACGACCGCGATAAGGACCAGGGCGACGATCAAGGTCATGCCGATCGACGTGCGGTAGCTGAGGCCCGTTCCCGGAATTCCAAGCGTCACCATCGGGCCGTTCTTGCCGACGTTCACCGTCGCGCCATGACCGCCGATGCTTGAGCTGACTCCGGTCTTGCTCAGATTGATGCGCACGCCAGGCAGGATGCTGAACGTCTTGCGAAATCGAAAATAGCCCATCGCGGTCTCTCCTCGCCGGGTTGCGCCGGCGCAAAGTTGGCAAGATTAACGCTCGACGATCTTCGGTCAGCGAATCTCTAAAAAACTAATGGCTCCGGCCACAACTTTCAACGGATACGGCGTGCTCAGCCTTTTCCGCGAAGGATATTCGAAAATGACGACAGCCGTTCCTTGATTCGGCCGACCGTCGTATTTCTCGACTGCAATCGTTCGTAGGCCGATTCGCGATCCAGCGCTTGGCGATACTTGCGGCTATTCTCAGTGTCTTTTTCGATGATCGTTTTACGCTCTTCGTCCGTCAGCGGGCCAATGCGCGACATCGGCGGACGAATGAGCGTCCGCTGCACCATTGAGGGCTCGCCCTTGTTGTGCAGCAGGGATACGAGCGCTTCGCCGACTTTCAGCTCCTGAATGGCTCTTTCGGTATCGATCTCGGGGTTGGGACGAAATGTTTGCGCGGCGGCGCGAATGGATTTCTGCTCTTTCGGCGTGAAGGCGCGGAGTGCGTGCTGGATACGGTTGCCAAGCTGAGCGGATACGCGATCGGGGACGTCGCCGGGGCTTTGCGTGACGTAATAGACGCCGACGCCCTTGGAGCGTATGAGCCGCGTGACGCGCTCGACCTGTTCGAGCACGGCCTTCGGTGCGTCGTTGAACAGAAGATGGGCCTCATCGAACAGGAAGACGAGCTTCGGCTTGTCGAGATCGCCGACCTCGGGCAGGCGATCGAACAGCTCGGTCAGCAGCCAAAGCAGGAAGGTTGCGTAAAGGCGCGGCGTTTCCATCAGCTTTTCGGCGGCAAGGACATTCACGATGCCGCGTCCATCGGAATCGACCTTCAGGAAATCCATGATGTCGAGCGCCGGCTCGCCGAAGAAGCTGGCGGCACCCTGTTCTTCAAGAACGAGAAGGCGGCGCTGGATCACGCCGACTGTCGATGTCGCGACGTGTCCGTACTTGCTCCGGAGACTCGATGCGCGCTTGCCCATTTCGTCGATGACGGAGCGAAGATCCCTGAGGTCCAGGATCGACATGTTGTCGTCGCCTTCAGCGCGTTGATCCTCGGCCCAGCGGAACGCGATGTTCAACACGCCTTCCTGCGGCTCGGTCAGCTCCATCAGGCGTGACAGCAGCAGCGGACCCATTTCCTGCACGGTGGCACGTACGGGATGACCATCAACGCCGAAGATGTCCCAGAAGGCGGTCGGAAACGACGTGTTGCCGTAGCGGGTCAGGCCGATTTCCTCGGCACGCTCGACGAGTTTCGGCGATGGGCTGCCCTTGGCGGCGATGCCCGACAGGTCG
>DATLJG010000325.1:0-5083 GCA_035538995.1 Hyphomicrobium sp.
TTGGGCGGCGAGCAGCCAAAGCACATCGTCGATTTTTGTCGCTGCGGAAAGCTTGCCTGAAAATTCGTAAAGCGCCTGCGTTGCGTCCGCTCGCTCTCGGGTGGCGTTTGCCTGTTCGCGAAGACGGCCGGCCAGGCTGCCGGTCGCCGCTGCGACGACGAGAAAAATCACGAGACCAAACAACTCGTACGGCGAGGCAATCGTCAGCGTGTAGCGAGGCTCGATGAAGAAGAAATTGAACGCGAGAAACGACAGCACGGCTGCGGCAACAGCGGAAAACGTTCCAAACCTCAGCGCACAGATGAGCACCGCGAACAGGAATACCATCGAGAGATTGGGCAGCCGCGTTATCTGTTCCAGCATCTTGCCGGCAAGCACACCGCCCGCGACAGCGACGAGCGCCGCTAACGCACCAGTCCAGAGCTGGCCGATGTCCGGAAGGATGGTGGGTAACGGGATGGGTGTGCTCGACGTATCCGGCGCCACAACCGTCACGGATGGACCCGCTGCTTCGCTCACCAATGCGGTCGAAAACGAACTTCCTAGCCAATGGCCCAGAAAACTTGACCGTGAGCGGCCGACGATAATCTGGGTGATGTTATTGCGGCGCGCATAGGCCAGGACTTCAGACGTCAGATTTTTGGCATGGACGCGGACAGTCGTCGCGCCGAGCCGATCCGCGAGACGCATGGCCTTATCCATTCGTCGGACAGCGGCGCGATCCGTGTTTTCACGCTCGCTCTGCACCACATGGATCGCGATCCAATCGGACTTGAGCGCCGCCGCCATGCGCCCTGCAGCGCGCACCACCGTTTCCGCCAATTCGTCGTTTCCAACGCAAACCAGGAGACGTTCGGCGGTCGGCCACGGCCCCTCGATGCCTTGCCGCCGAAGTTGAGACAGCATCTGTTCGTCGACGCGGTCGGCCGTGCGCCGGAGCGCCAGTTCACGCAGCGCCGTAAGATTGCTCAGCTGAAAAAATTGATCCATCGCCCGGCGCGCGTTGTCGGGCAGATAGACTTTTCCCTCCTTGAGCCGCTGAATCAAATCCTCGGGCGGTAGATCGACGACGACGATCTCGTCGGCGCGTTCCAGGACCTTGTCGGGGATGGTTTCGCGCACCGTAATTCCGGCGATGCGTTCGACCACGTCGGTCAGGCTTTCGAGATGCTGGATGTTGAGCGTCGTCCAGACGTCGATGCCGGCCTGCAACACGCCTTCGACATCCTGGTAGCGCTTGGGATGCACAAGGCCCGGTGCGTTCGAGTGGGCAAACTCATCGACGAGCAGCAGCGCCGGGCGGCGTGCGATGGCAGCGTCAATATCGAACTCCATGAGCGTGCGGTTGCGGTAGGCGACCGTCCGGCGTGGCAGTACTTCGAGTCCCTCGAGCAATGCGGCGGTCTCGGAACGCCCATGTGTCTCGACCACCCCGACGACGACATCGAGCCCTTCATTCTTCAGCGCGCGCGCCGTCGACAGCATGGCGTACGTTTTGCCGACGCCAGGGGCCATGCCAAGAAACACCTTGAGCTTGCCACGCCGTTCGTTGGCGGCAAGCTCAAGGAGCGCCTTGGCGGAAGGGCGGCGCGTATCTTCGGGCCGTGGGGTGTTGGCCATGGGCTATCCGGAACCCGCTCCAAATGTGCGGTCAAGAGCCAAATTGAGCAGCAGAACGTTAACGCGCGGCTCGCCAATGACGCCCAGGGTCGGCTGCTTGGTACCTTGCGCGACGAGCGTGCGAATGCGATCCGGCGAGACGCCGCGCGCTTTGGCCACCGTCACGATCTGAAGTTCGGCATAGGCGGGGCTGATGTGCGGATCAAGGCCGCTGCCTGAGGTCGTTACGGCGTCGGCCGGGATATTGGTTGCTCCTTCCTCGCGCAGTTTTTTGACATCGTTTTTAACCCGCTCCAGAAGCTGATGCGAAAGCGGTCCGAGGTTCGATCCGGATGAGGCCGATGCGTCATATCCTGATTGCCCTGCCGCTGATGGTCGCTCATGAAAATAGCGCTTCGACGCGAATGTTTGGCCGATCAGCCGAGACCCCACGACCTTTCCGTCGCGGCTGATCTGGCTGCCTGTTGCTTGTGCGGGAAAAAGAACACTCGCGATGCCGGTCAACGCAAGCGGATAAACGAGGCCAGTCAAAACAATGAAACCGGCGAGCAATGTGATTGCCGGACGAAGATACGACAACATGCGCAACACTCCTTAAGCGAGGCCGAGCGCGGAGACGGCTAAATCCACGATCTTGATGCCGATGAATGGCACGACAATGCCGCCGAGGCCGTAGACAAGAAGATTGCGCCTCAGGAGCGCTGCGGCGCCGATCGGCCGGTAGGCCACGCCTTTCAGCGCTAGCGGTATCAGCGCGATGATAATGAGAGCGTTGAAGATGACGGCGGAAAGAATAGCGCTTTGCGGTGTCGCGAGATGCATGATGTTCAGCTTGCCAAGCTCGGGATAGGTGGCAACGAACAAGGCCGGAATAATCGCAAAATACTTTGCAACATCGTTCGCGATGGAGAACGTCGTCAGCGAACCCCGCGTCATCAACAGTTGCTTACCGATTTCGGTGATCTCAATCAGCTTTGTCGGATCACTGTCGAGATCGACCATATTGCCAGCTTCGCGCGCCGCCTGAGTGCCTGTCTGCATAGCGACCCCGACGTCAGCCTGCGCAAGTGCGGGCGCGTCGTTCGTGCCGTCACCGCACATCGCGATCAGGCGGCCCTTGCGCTGCTCGGAACGGATATAGGCGAGCTTATCCTGCGGTGTCGCCTCGGCGATGTAATCGTCTACGCCGGCTTCGGATGCGATGGCAGCGGCGGTCACGGGATTGTCGCCAGTCACCATCACAGTCTTGATGCCCATCTGGCGCAGCGCTGCAAATCGCGTCTTGATTTCAGGTTTGACGACATCCTTGAGGTGGATGACGCCGACAAGCTCCGCTCCTTCAGCGACGGCGAGCGGCGTGCCGCCGGTTCGCGCGATCGAATCCACGGCTTGGCGGAAGACGGCCGGAGCATGCTCAATCGTCTGGCCGACCTGAGCGAGCATTGCATCGACCGCGCCCTTGCGGATGCTGCGACCGTCGATATCGACGCCCGAGACGCGGGTTTGGGCGGAGAATGGGATGACCTTCGTCGGCGCTTTGCCGGACATATCCGGAAGTCCATAATGACCGCGCGCAAGTGCCACGATCGAACGCCCTTCCGGCGTTTCGTCTGCGAGCGATGCCAGCAACGCTGATTCCGCCACATCGCGCTCCGAGCGTCCCGGCACCGGAATGAAGGCGCTGGCGAGGCGGTTACCGTAAGTGATGGTACCTGTCTTATCGAGAAGCAGCGTGTCGACATCCCCTGCTGCCTCGACGGCGCGACCGGAGGTGGCAACGACGTTGAAACGAACCAGACGGTCCATTCCGGCGATGCCGATGGCCGACAGAAGTCCGCCGATGGTCGTCGGAATGAGCGTGACAAGCAGAGCCATGAGAACCGTCACCGAAACGTCGGTCGCCGAATAGCGCGCCATGCCCCACAGCGTCGTAACCGCGATCAGCAGAATCAAACTCAAACCGGACAGCAAAATCGACAGCGCAATTTCGTTGGGCGTCTTTTGTCGTTCGGCGCCTTCCACAAGGGCAATCATGCGGTCGAGGAATGACGAACCCGCAACTGCCGTGATACGCACGATGATCCAATCGGAAAGCACAACCGTGCCTCCGGTCACCGCGGAACGGTCGCCGCCCGACTCTCGGATAACCGGCGCGGATTCACCCGTGATCGCAGACTCGTTGACGGATGCAATGCCCTGGATGACTTCGCCATCAGCCGGAATGGTGTCTCCAGCCTCTACCAACACGACATCGCCGGCAACGAGATCTTGTGCCGGCTTCGGCTCCCACGGATCGTCTTTCGTATCGTCGGGATGAAGCAGAAGCTTGGCCATCGTGTCGCTGCGTGTGCGGCGGAGCGCGTCGGCCTGTGCCCGGCCGCGCCCCTCGGCGACTGCTTCTGCAAAGTTGGCGAATAGCACTGTGAACCACAGCCAAGCCGCGATCTGTCCCGAGAAGGCAAGATCATGCCGACTCACGGCGACGTCGCGAAGAAAGATCAGCGTGACGAAAGCCGCCACCACGCCCGTCACGAACATCACCGGATTGCGAACTAGCTTTCGCGGCGCGAGCTTGCGAACCGCATCGGCGGCGGCGTGACGTAGAATGGAACTGTCCAGAAGGCCGTAAATTGCGCGCTTGCTCATTGTCGCCACCTCAGAATGTTTTGCCGGCCAGCATCAGGAAATGCTCGACGATCGGTCCGAGCGCGAGGGCAGGGAAATACTGCAAGCCGCCGAGAATCAGGATTACGCCGGTGAGCAAGCCGCAGAACAGTGCGCCGTCGGTCGGAAATGTTCCGACTGAAGTCGTTGTCCTCGTTTTAGCGGCGATCGAGCCCGCAATTGCCATCACCGGCACGACGTAGGCGAAGCGCCCGAACATCATCGCGAGACCGAGCGTCGTGTTGAACCACGGCGTGTTGGCGTTGAGTCCGGCGAACGCCGAGCCATTGTTTCCGGTCGCGGAGGAATAAGCATAGAGGATTTCGCTCAGCCCGTGCGGCCCACTATTTGCGATACTTGCGACCGCTGCCGGAAGCACAACGGCGATAGATGTGAATCCGAGAATGCAGATGGGCAGCACGAGCAAAGCGAGCATCGCGAGTTTCATCTCGCGGGCCTCGATCTTCTTACCCAGATATTCCGGTGTTCGCCCAACCATCAGACCGGCGACGAATACGGCAAGCAGCGCCATCACGATCATGCCGTAGAGACCGGAGCCGACTCCGCCGGGGAGAATCTCGCCAAGCTCGATCATGAACAGAGGAATGATGCCGCCGAGCGGAGTCAGCGAATCGTGCATGGCGTTGACGGCTCCGCACGAAAGCCCTGTCGTGGCGACGACGTAGAGCGCGGTCAGAGCTTGTCCGAAGCGGATTTCCTTGCCTTCGAGGTTGCCCGCCGAAGGATCGACACCGGCCGACGTGAGCAGCGGATTGCCCGCAACTTCGGATGCGTAAAC
>DATLJG010000326.1:0-1604 GCA_035538995.1 Hyphomicrobium sp.
CGGCTTCCGGCTGTGTGGCCGCCGTTCTCCGATAGGCAGGATCATCGCAAGTGGCGGCAAGAAGTTCCTTGCGATCGAGATTCTGCGGATTGCACGCACAAGCGCGAACGCCGGTCGAGATGATCGTGGTCGTCATAAACCTAAATGGCGTCGGTGTTCAGCGACGTGACGCAGTGAGACGGCATAGCCCGTCTCACTGACATCGCAACGAAACCAACGGAGCGAGCAGTTTGGATCGTCATTCATGAAACACGTTTATCTGGCGGCCGGTCTCGGCACCGGCATTATTCTTGGTACCGTATTGGCAGAGACGACTGATATGCCTTCGAAATTGAGAGATCTCGGAGCGTATTTGCATGTCGTAGAATCGACTTCGTCGATACCGCAGGAAGAGCGAGGCGATCACTCTCGCCATCATGCGGATCACGAGCACGGCGGCGGCTCCCACAATGAAGCCAAGGCGGCGAATGGCAATCCTGATTCACATGAGGAGAGCCACAATGACGATGATGGCGGCATCGCAATGGATGCCGAGCAAATCGGCGCCGCCAATATCGAAGTGAAGCCGGCGAAATCCGGCGTCATAAAAAGTCGGCTTCGTGTGCCTGGCACGATCATGCCTGATCGCAATCGGGTCGCGCGCGTGCCATCGAAGGTCGTCGGGACGGTTGCGGAACTAAAGAAGCGATTGGGTGATGCGGTATCCACTGGCGAGATCATCGCCATCTTGGATAGTCGCGAGGTTGCCGACGCGAAGAGCGAATACATCGCCGCGATCGTCAATTTTCGGCTGCAGGATACTCTTTATCAGCGCCAGAAAATTCTCTGGGAAAAGAAGGTCACCTCCGAACAGGCACTTCTCAAGGCAGAGGCGACGTATCAAGAAGCGCAAGTTCGTCGCGACGTGGCTCGACAAAAACTATCGGCGTTGGGAGTAGGCGACGAGATTGTAGCGAAGCTAGAGGGAGGGGAAAAACCCAGCAGTGGTCTGGAGCGCTATGAAATCAAAGCTCCTATCGGAGGACGTATTGTCGAGCAGCTGGTCGACATCGGAACGCCGATGGGTGGAGAGGGGCAGGCGCACGAGCTTTACGCAATCGCGGACCTGACGAAAGTTTGGGTCGAGCTCACTGTTTCAACGCAAGACCTTTCGCAAATCCAGGAAGGTCAACACGTCAACATCGATACCAATGACGGCAATCATCGCTCGGTCGGGACAATTATCTTCACGAGCCCCGTGCTCAATCAAGACACGCGCTCCGCGCGCGTGATTGCATCCGTCGAAAATAGCGGGGGCATATGGCGACCCGGATCGTTCGTTACCGCCGAAATTGCCGTGGCTGAAACGAAAGCCGAAATCGTCGTTCCTAAAGACGCCATCCAAAGCATTAAAGGCGAGGATCGCGTCTTCGTCCGCACCGATGCTGGATTTGAGGTCCGTCAGGTCGACGTCGGCAA
Source organism: Hyphomicrobium sp. (assembly GCA_035538995.1). Classification (GTDB taxonomy): domain Bacteria; phylum Pseudomonadota; class Alphaproteobacteria; order Rhizobiales; family Hyphomicrobiaceae; genus Hyphomicrobium_B. The sequence goes on from DATLJG010000326.1 coordinate 1,459, forward strand.
GGGCGATGATCACTCCGCCGAGATTGTGTCTGGACTTACGGCGGGCGAACTCGTCGCCACGGCCAACACATTTCTACTAAAGGCCGAGCTCGGAAAATCTGAAGCTGAGCACCATCACTAGTCCGAGGATTTTCTGATGATCTCGC
>DATLJG010000327.1:0-1845 GCA_035538995.1 Hyphomicrobium sp.
GGTCGTGGCAGCTAGCGGAAACGGCACGGCGGGCGCGTTCGCTCCGCAGGTCCTGGAAGCCGTCGGCTGTGAGGTCATTCCGCTCAATGCCGATCTCGATCATTCCTTCCCGAACCACAATCCCAATCCTGAAGACATGAAGATGTTGAACGCAGTCTCGGCCAAAGTGCTCGATACCGGCGCCGACGTCGGCCTTGCCTTTGACGGTGACGGCGACCGTTGCGGCGTCGTCGCCAACGACGGCCATGAAATTTTTGCCGATAAAGTCGGCGTCATGCTCGCACGCGATATTTCCTCGCTCTATAAGAACGCAAAGTTTGTGGTCGATGTGAAATCGACGGGCCTTTTCACGACTGATCCCGTGCTCAACGCCAATGGCGCCACGACGACCTATTGGAAGACCGGGCACAGCTACATCAAACGCTTCAACTTTGAACACAAGACGCTCGTCGGGTTCGAGAAATCCGGGCACTTCTTCTTCAACGAACCGCTTGGACGCGGCTACGACGACGGGCTCATCTCAGCCCTCGCCGTTTGCGACATGCTGGATCGCAATCCGGGCAAGTCGGTTGCGGATCTCAGGGATGCGCTGCCGAAGACGTGGAGCTCGCCGACGATGTCTCCGCATTGCGACGACGAAAAGAAGTACGACGTCGTCGAGCGCGTCACCGCGCACTATAAGCGTCAGCAGGAAACGGGTGGTCAGATCGCGGGACAAGCCATCCGCGATCTCATTACGGTCAACGGCGTGCGCGTGATGCTCGATGACGGAACGTGGGGCCTCGTTCGCGCCTCATCGAACAAGCCGGAACTGGTGGTCGTTGTCGAAAGCCCGACGTCCGAAGCCAACATGAAGGCGATCTTCAAGGACATCGACCAGCAGCTTTCGCGGTTCCCGGAAGTCGGCGAATACAATCAGAAGATCGCGGTTTAGCTCGGCCCCGGGACGGGCCTAATGTCGTCGCTGGCGGCCGGCTCCCCGGAGGGGAGTCACCAGCGCATTAAGCCACCAACAGCGTCCAAAGAAAGCGCGCCACCACGCATGCGAGGAAGGCGGCGAACGCCAATTCCAAGGCGCGTTTCGGCAAGCTGTGCGCGGCTCTCACACCATAGGGAGCTGCGAAAACACCCAGCGGCGCAATCAGCAAAGCGCTTGCATTGACATAGCCAAGCGACAACGGCGGCAACCCTGGCACGCCCCAACCGGAGATCGCATAGCCGATGATGCCCGGAATGGCGATGATGGGACCGAGGCCCGTCGCAGTCGCTACGGCTTGCAACAGAGGCCGACCGTAAAGCGTCAGCAGAGGCACCGTGAAGCTTGCGCCGCCGATCCCCATCAACGTCGAGATTGTGCCGATGCCGAACGCAGCGGCCTCAAGTTTTGGCGGACGCGGCAGCTCGTCGGCGATGCGCCAGTCGTCACGACCCAGCGCCATCTTGATTGCCAGTACCGAGCCGAAAATCACCCAGATCCAGCGCAAGGCGTCGCCACTGGCGCGGTCCGCGATCAACACACCGAGCGCCACACCGAGGAAAATCCAGGGCCCCATGCGCCGAACGACATCCATGTCGATCGACCCGCGCGCCCGGAACGCCGCGAACGATCGCAGCACCGTTGGCGCGACAACGCCGAGCGTCGTGCCCAACGTCACATGCATGCGCACATCGTCCGGCACGCCGACCGCGCCGAAGACCTCATAGAGCACCGGCACGAGAACGCCGCCGCCTCCAATCCCAAGCAGACCGGAGAGGAAACCTGCAATCAGCCCGGCGGAGGCAAGCAGAAGGAGCAATCCGGCGAAGTGTTCAACCGAGCCGGTCGCGAGCATCACATCGCCCTAA
>DATLJG010000328.1:0-14545 GCA_035538995.1 Hyphomicrobium sp.
CGCGATTTCAATTTTGCGGTCGAGGGCGTTTCGACGTGCGAGACGGTGACGGACGCGCTGACGCTGGCTCGGGTTCTGGCGACGACGCGGGGCGCCGAGGAAGTCATGGTTATCGGCGGCGTCCGGGTCTTCGAAGCGGCATTGCCGGTCGCGGACCGGATTTATCTGACCCGTGTTCACGCTGACGTCGAGGGCGACCGGTATTTTGCGCCCCTCGACGAGGCCGTCTGGGTGGAAGCGGGCCAGGAGGCCCTGCCGCAGGGCCCGCGCGACGACTTTGCGTCGACGTTGTATATCTACGAACGCCGCTCGGAGAGTGGCGATGGGACGGCCCAGCACCCTTGAAGCCCGGGCGCGGCGCCCCAAATTGCGATTAGCCAATTCCGGCGGAATTTGCGAACGGGTGACCCCTGCCTTATAAGCTGCGCCAGCCCTTCAGTTTTTTCGTTTCGAGGCTTTGTTGTGGACGTACATGTTTTGACTTCGGCCGCTGCCGTGACAAGAGGCCGACGACGTCCCGTCTCGATTTCACCTTCAGCATTTAACACGAACGAGGCTCTGATTTATGCCCTGGAGTAATCAAGGCGGCAGTGGCGGAAGCGGTGGCAACGGCGGCCGCAAGGGCGGACCGTGGGGCCAGGGGCCCTGGGGATCCGGCGGCGGCAGCGGCGGTGGCAAGGAGCCGCCGGACCTCGATGAAATTTTGCGCCGTGGCCAGGACCGCATGCGCAAGGTCATCGGCGGCGGTGGCCGGGGCAACGGCGGCGGGTTCGGCGGCGGCTCGGGCGGCGTGCCGAAGGCTTTTCTGTTTCTGATCGGACTTTTGCTGCTCGCCGGCGTGGCGTTCTACGGCTTCTTCTATCGCGTCAATCCGGACGAGCAGGGCATCGTTTTGCGCTTCGGCAAGTACCAGCGCTGGGAAGGTCCGGGACTGCACTGGCGATTGCCGTATCCGATCGAGGAGGTTCGCCTCCCGAAGGTTACGCAGCAGCGGACCATCGAAGTCGGAAGCGCGGGCAGCACTCCCGGCGCGCGCGACAGCGGCCTGATGCTGACGGGCGACGGTAGTGTCGTCGATGCGCGCTTCGTCGTGTTCTGGCGCATCAGCCCGGACAAAGACAAGGACAACGGAGATACCGGCGTCGAACAATTCCTGTTCAACATCGCGCAGCCCGAGACGACGGTGCGTGAAGTCGCGGAGAGCGCGATGCGCGAAGTCGTCGGACAGTCGAACCTGCAGCCGCTGCTGACGGGCGGACGTCAGAAAACGCAGGAAGCCGTGCAAAAGCTGATGCAGAAGACGCTCGATTATTACCGGGCGGGCATCAAGATCGACCAGATCCAGCTCAAGGAAGTCGATCCGCCGGAGGAAGTCATCGGTTCCTTCCGTGCGGTCGCCGCTGCGGCCCAGGAAAAGGAAACGTTGATCAAGCAGGCGCAGACATACGCCGATCAGGTTGTTCCGGTGGCCCGCGGCGATGCCGATCGCATCGTCGCCGCCGCCGAAGGCTACCGGGATCAGACCGTCGCCGAGGCGACGGGCCAAGCCGCACGCTTTCTCAAGGTCTATGACGAGTACAAGAAGGCTCCCGACGTGACGCGGGAACGCTTGTATCTCGAAATGCAGGAGCGCGTGCTCTCCGGCGCGGACAAGATCATCATCGATCAGAAGAGCGGCAGCCAGGGCGTCGTGCCCTATCTTCCGCTAGATCAGCTTCAGAAACGCGAACCGGCTGAGGAATCGAAATAACATGCGCGCGTTTTTTGCATTCATCGTTACGCTCCTCATCCTGGCTCTGGCCGGCCTCTACGCATCCGCCTTCATCGTTCACCAGAACGAGCAGGCGATGGTGCTGCGCTTCGGCAAGACGCAGCAAATCATCGAGACGCCGGGCCTCAAATGGAAGGTGCCGTTCATCGATACGGTCGAGAAGTTCGACAAGCGAATTCTCGATCTCGACACGACCGAGCAGGAAGTCACCGCGTCCGATCAGCAGCGGCTCATTGTCGATGCCTACGCGCGTTACCGGATCACCGATCCTCTGAAATTCTATCAGAACGTGCGGGATGAACAGCGCGTGCGCGATATCGTCGGGCCGTTGATCGAATCCGAAATTCGCCGCGTGCTTGGTTCCGCGACGTTGCAGGAAATCGTCAAGGACAAGCGCGAATCGCTGATGCATCAGATCGCGGAGCAGGTGAACAAGGAGGGCCGTGATTACGGTCTCGAGGTCGTCGACGTGCGCATCAAACGCGCCGACCTGCCGAAGGTGAACCTCGCCAAGGTCTATGACCGGATGCGCGCCGACCGCGTCAGGGAGGCGACCGAGCTTCGCGCCCAAGGCGAAGCGCAAGGCAACCGCATTCGTGCCAACGCCGACAAGGACGTGACGATCATCAAGGCGGAAGCGACCAAGAAGTCCGACGAAATCCGGGGCGACGGCGAGGCGCAGCGCAGCCGCATCTTCGCCGACGCTTTCGGCCAGGATCCCGACTTCTTCCGCTTCTATCGCTCGATGCAGGCCTATACGACAGCCATCAAGCCCGACGATACGCGCTTGCTGCTGTCGCCGAAGAGCGACTTCTTCCGCTACTTCGAAGATCCTCTTGGCGGGAAGAAAGCCTCCGGGGAGCCATCTTCGGCAACGCCAGGGCAATGAGCGATCTGTTCGCGGGACTGGGGATCGCGCTCGTTTTGGAGGGCCTTCTCTGGGCCCTCGCCCCGGACGCGGCGCGGCGCATGGTCCTGGACATAGCCGCGCGAAACAATGGACCGATCCAGGCCTGTGCCCTAGCCGCTGTCGCGGCTGGGGTTTTTCTGGTCTGGCTGGGCCGAGGATAAGGACGCGCGGACTTGTCCCCGCGTGTCGGCAATATGCTAGCATCGTCATGCTGGCGCTTTGATCGTACGCCAATGGACTTTTGCGGGGCGGGAGCTTCGTGCGGCTTGGATACTGGAGTTCTGCAATGACCGGAAAACTTTCGGCGCTTTCGTATCGGCTGGCAATTGGCGCGGTCATGGCTTGCGCGGCTTTGCCCGGCCCGGCGCAGGCCTTCCAGAACGGCCCTCAGTCGGTGGCGCCGCTGGCGAAGAAATTGGTCGATGCCGTCGTCAACATCGCGACGTCGCAGACGGTGAAGGGACCGTCCGGCGTGCCGCTGCCGAAGGTGCCGAAAGGTGCTCCGTTCGAAGACTTCTTCGACGATTTCTTCAACAAGCGCGGCGGCGTTCCTCATAACGATCGCAAGATCTCGTCACTCGGCTCCGGCTTCGTCATCGACGGCAAGGAAGGTCTGATCGTCACCAACAACCACGTCATCGACGGCGCCGAGGAAATCGACATCAACTTTCACGACGGTTCGACGCTGAAGGTCGATAAGGTCATCGGGCGGGACACCAAATCCGATCTGGCGCTGCTCAAGGTCACGCCGAAGAAGCCGCTGACCGACGTGAAATTCGGGTCGTCGGCGCAGATCGACGTCGGCGATTGGGTGATGGCGATCGGCAATCCGTTCGGCCTTGGCGGCTCGGTGTCGCTCGGCATCATCTCGGCGAAAAGCCGCGATATCAATTCCGGCCCCTACGACGATTATCTGCAGACGGACGCGGCTATCAACAAGGGCAACTCGGGCGGACCTCTGTTCAATATGGACGGCGACGTCATCGGCGTGAATACGGCGATCATATCGCCGACCGGCGGTTCCATCGGCATCGGTTTCGCCGTGCCGTCGGATACCGTTGCGAACGTCATCGATCAGCTCAAGCAATACGGTGAAGTGCGGCGCGGGTGGCTCGGCGTCAAAATCCAGTCGATCACGGACGATATTGCCGAGACGCTCGGCTTGCCCGAGAGCGACGGCGCGCTCGTCGCGGCCGTGACGCCGGACAGCCCTGCCTCGAAAGCCGGGCTCGAAGCCGGCGACGTCATCCTGAAGTTCGACAGCAAGGACGTGACGACGATGCGCGGTCTGCCGCGGATCGTGGCGCAGGCGCCGATAGGAAAAGCCGTCGACGTCGAAATTTTGCGCAAGGGCCAGCATAAGAACGTGCAAGTGACCGTCGGGCTTCTCGCGGACGAGGGCGATACCGATGTTGATGTGACAGAGCCGGACGACGACGGCGGTGTCATCACGTCGCCGAGCGCTCATCTCATGGGGCTCAAACTTTCGGCTTTGACGGACGATTTGCGGCGCAAATACGGGTTCGACGACAAGGTCAAGGGCGTGGTCGTCGAGGCCGTCGATGCGGATAGTCCGGCGGGCAAGAAGGGCATCAAGGCGGGCGACGTCATCGTCGAAGCCGGGCAGGAAGCCGTTTCGCAGCCGGGCGATGTCGCGGCGGGAATCGAGAAGGTCAAGAAATCGGGGCGCAAGGCCGTACTGCTTCGTGTAGAAGACGGCAAGGGCGATCTTCGCTTCGTCGCCGTGCCGATTTCATAGTTCGTGCGGTTTCCGGTTTGTAACGCACGCCAGGAGGGATTCGTGTCCGAACATCAGGGCATACTCGATACTATCTTTGAATCGTTTTCGCCGGTGCACCCGGACGGACACAAGTTCATCGCCATCGGAGCGATCGTCGCTCTGGCGTTCTTTTTGTTCTATCCGCCGCTCGGGTGGATCGCGACGGCGATAACGGCGTGGATCGTGTACTTCTTTCGCGATCCGCAGCGCGTTACGCCGGTGCGGCCGGGGCTCGTCGTATCGGCCGCCGACGGCAAGGTTTCCTCGATCGACAAGGTCACGCCGCCGGCCGAACTCGGCATGGGCTCCGAAGAGCGTGTGCGCATTTCGACGTTCCTGTCGATTTTCGACGTTCACATCAATCGCGCGCCGATTGCCGGGCGGATCGTCCGCTCGCTTTACGTTCCGGGTGCGTTTCTGAACGCCGCTCTGGACAAGGCCAGCGAAGACAATGAGCGGCGCATTCTGGTCATCGAAACGCCAACGGACGGCGAGGTCGGCGTGGTGCAGATCGCCGGGCTCGTGGCGCGGCGGATCGTGACGTTTTCGGAGATGGGCGAGACGGTCGGGGCGGGACAGCGCTTCGGGCTGATCCGGTTCGGGTCGCGTGTCGATGTCTATTTGCCACCCGGTAAGGTCGCTCTTGTGAGTGTCGGGCAACGAGCGGTTGCGGGCGAGACGGTTTTGGCCGATCTTCACTCGCTGGAACCCGAGCGCGAGGCCCGACTCGGTTAGGCGGTTCTATTCGCCCCGAGGGCGCGGGGTCGAAGGAGACCTGGCATGGACCCGGAAGAACCAATTCTCGAAACCGAAACGCGGCGGCGGCGGCGGCGATCGCTGTTCCGGCACCGGCGCGTGCCGGTGCGCATGCTGGTGCCGAATTTTTTCACGTTGCTCGGCCTGTGCGCGGGTCTGACGTCGATCCGCATGGGCATCGAGGGGCGTTACGATCTGGCGCTGGCGGCGATCGTGTTTGCCGGCTGCCTCGACGGCATCGACGGCCGTATCGCACGCCTGTTGAAGGCGTCGTCACGCTTCGGCGCCGAACTCGACAGCCTGGCGGACTTCGTGAACTTCGGCGTCGCGCCGGCGTTGCTCATTTTTACGTGGGGGCTTGGCGACCTCAAGAGCGCCGGTTGGATTTGCGTGCTGATCTTCGCGCTTGCCTCGGCGCTGCGTCTGGCGCGGTTCAACGCGGCCATAGAAGAAGAGCGGCCGAAGTGGCAATCGAATTATTTCGTCGGCATGCCGACTCCGGCGGCGGCGATCGCGGTGCTGCTTCCGGTTTATATCTCGCAACTCGGCTTCGATGAGATTAAGGCGCGCTGGGCGCTGATGGTCGTGCTCGTCTATACGCTTTTCATCGCCTTCATGATGGTTTCGACGATCCCGACCTATTCCGGCAAGCTGCTTGGCGAGCGCGTCGGACGCGAATGGGTGCTGCCGATCTTCATGATCGCAGTGGGTCTCGTTGCGATGCTGTTCACGTATCCCTATCAGACGTTGACGGCGATCACGCTGGTTTATCTGGCGTGCATTCCGATGAGCTGGCGGCACTTTCGCGACAAGGTCGAAGCCAGCGCCGTTGCAGGTGACAACACCGGCGGGGCTGATGCGCCGCCGGAGCCAGGACAACCGGGGTCAGAAGCAGAGGCTGACGAGCCGACCGACCCGCTGTCACCGGGGCCGACGGGACGCATCTTTACGCTCAGGCCGTCGGAACCGCCGAAATAAGACGAGACGCTATTTCGTCTCTTCCGGAGCGCGATGGTAGATGTCGTCCGTTCTCAGGATGTCATCCTCGCCGAGGTAGGAACCGATCTGCACCTCGATGATTTCGACCGGCACCTTGCCGGGGTTTTCGAGGCGGTGCCACTGCGTCGCGAAAATGTAGACGCTCTCGTTCTCGCGCAGGAGCTGTTCGCGCTCGCCGATGACGACTTTCGCCGTGCCCTGGACGACGATCCAATGCTCCGAGCGATGGTGATGCATTTGCATCGAGAGCTTGCCGCCCGGGTTGACGTGCAGCAGTTTGACCTGAAAGCGCGGACCGATGTTCAGCGTTTCGAAAAAGCCCCACGGCCGGTAGTTCCGGAGGTGCTGCTCCTGCTCCTTGCGATTGGATTGCTTGAGCTGCTTTACGATTTTCGAAACGTCTTGCGCGCGGTTCTTGTCGGCGACGAGAAGCGCGTCGGGCGTATCGACAATGACAAGGTCTTTGACGCCGATCGTGGAAACGATGGCTTTTTCGGAATGGACGTAGCAATCGGTCGTGTCTTCGAGGAGCGCATCGCCCTTGACGTAATTGCCGTTGCTGTCTCTCGGTGCGATGTCCCAGAGGGAAGTCCAGGACCCCACGTCGTTCCAGCCGACGTCAAGCGGCAATACGGCGGCGGCGGCTGTTTTCTCCATCACGGCGTAATCGACGGAGATGTTTGTCGCGGCGGCAAAGCCGCTCTTTTGGAGCCGCAGGAATCCAAGATCCTCCTCAGCATTGTCGAGGGCGGCACGCGCCGCCTGCAGGATTTCGGGGTGGTGGCGTTCGATTTCGTCGAGGTAGGTCTTGGCGTGCAGAACGAAAATGCCGCTGTTCCAGAAATAGTCTTTGGCGGCGAGATACATTTCGGCGGTGGCGCGGTCGGGTTTTTCGGCAAAGGCTTCGACTGCGAACGCCTGACCTTCGAAGTTCGTCAGCGCGTTGCCGCGTTTGATGTAGCCGTATCCGGTATGCGCTTCGGTGGGTTTGATGCCGAACAAGACGAGCTTGCCGGTGGCAGCCACTTCGGCGGCGTGTCCGACGGCGGTTGCGAAGTGCTCCTCGTCCTTCACGACATGGTCCGACGGCATGACGGCGAGGATGGCGTCGGGATTGGTCTTGAGGGCCACGAGCGCGGCGACGGCAATCGCGGGCGCCGTATTGCGCGCCACGGGCTCAAGGATAATGGCGAGCGGATCAAGGCTGGCGCGATCCACTTCTTCACGGATGAGGAAGCGGTGATCGTTGTTGCAGAGAAGGATCGGGGCCTGGAACCCGGCCGTCTGTTTCAAACGCGACAACGCCGCCGCGAGAAAGCTGCGATCTTGTCCGTTGAAAAAACGGATGAACTGTTTTGGATACATCGACCGCGACAACGGCCAAAGACGGGTGCCTGAACCACCGGAAAGTATCACCGGATAGATATTGCTCATGTAGCGAACCCAACCCCTTTTAACCAGCAAACGATAATCGCGATGTCCGTTTCGCAGATGGCGATCGATGCGCGATGAACCACGTTCTGCCGGACAAATATCTTACCGGCATGTCGAAAGCCCACCCCATCGAAACGGACAGCGCGTCTCGATGCAAGGATTGATCCGAAAGACGGCTAAGGTCAGCCGTGCGGTCGCGTCAGCCTGTCACGGAGGGACTGCAACGTTACCGACGAGGCCACGCGCCCTGTGGGGGTGCCTGGGGCGGGAGGCGATGGCGCGCGCGGAGCCCGCTCGCTTGCCTGCGGCGGGATGCCGGTATTCGAGCCGCTGCGCAACGGCGGAGCGGGAGGCGGCATCTGGGTGGGCGTTTGCGGCCGCGACGGGATGTGCGCGCTTGCCGGTGCGGCGTGCTGGGGTGCGGTTCCGAGGCCGTTATTCATCGCCAGGGCGTCGGCCATCATCGACAGTGTCTGAGAATTCTCGCTCGTCGGAATTCCGGACATGCGCCAGCGTTCGACGACCTGTTCGAGGAATCTATCGTCGGTCAGCGACGTTTGCCATCTTTCCGAGAAGCGCGCGGTCGAGGATCGCGGCAGCGCATGTGGGGGAAGCTCGTCGAACTTGATGCGGACGGGCAGCGCCATGCCGTCACCGAACGCGATGGCTTCGCGCTGGCCGAGCGACGGCAGGAATTCCAAAAGTCCGGCTCCGGTATCGGCAACGGCCGAGGCGACGATCTCCTGGTCGCGTTCGTTCGACATGCGCAGCGCGAACACGGTGTTGCATTGAGACAGGATCGTCGGATCGATTTCGGCCGGACGTTGCGTGACGATGCAAAGGGAGGCGCCGTATTTGCGGCCTTCCTTGGCGATCTTGGCGATGGCGCGCTTGCAGGGCTCGAATCCGAGCGCCGAGTTTGCCGGCACGTAGCGGTGGGCTTCCTCGCAAACGAGCGTTACCGGAACGCGCCCTTCGCTCCACAGCGCGAAGTCAAACGTCATGCGGCACAACACCGAGACGACGACGTTGACGATTTCCGAAGGGATGCCCGTCAGTTCGAGAATGGTGATCGGCTTGTTGTTTACGGGCACGCGGAAGATGCGTCCCAGAACCTGGGTCATGCCGTCGTAAACGGTCAGCGACCCGAACATGAACGAATAGCGCGCATCCTGAGACACCGTCTCGATGCGATGCTTCAGATTTCGATATGGCGTCAGGTCGCGTTTGTTTTCGAGCCGGCCCATGCGCTCGTCGATGAGATTGACGAGATCGGAGATGCGGTAGGGCACCGGCGTATCGACGGTGAAGCGGCCGGCATCAAGCGCCCGGCGTGATTTGCTGCTGTCGACCGACCGGCTGGTAGCGTAGCGGCTTTTCGCAACGGGGATCAGTTCTTGCAGAACTTCGGCTTCGGTTTTGCGTTCGGGATCACCCACCAGCACCTCGACGATCTCTTCGAACGTCAGCAGCCAATACGGCAAGTGCATGTTGCGCGGAGAGATGACTTCGGCCCAGTCCGAGAAGGCGGTGGCGTATTCGTTGTGCGGGTCCAGTAGAACGATGTGCGCCGCCGGATTTTTCTCCAGGATCGATCGCAGGATCAGGGCTGTCGTGCACGACTTGCCGGTTCCGGTCGTTCCGAGAATGGCGAAATGCTTGCCAAGCAATTCATCGACGCGAACCATCGCCGGAATCGAACTGTCCTGGCGAATGCAGCCGATGCGCACCATTTCCTCGTTCGAGCCGCAGAACGCATGTTCAAGCTCGGATTTCGAAGCGAGGCGTACGCGATCGCCGAGCGCGGGATAGGCGGTGACGCCACGATTGAAGTTCGCAATCTTGCCTTCCGCCGGTTTGCTCAGTTCGCCGACGAGGCCGATCTCGGCAATCCAGACTTCGCTTTCGCCTTCCCGCTGCGACGGCACCGGGACACTGAGGGCGGATACGATCGCAAGCACGAGTGTCGTCGAGGTATCGATCGCGATCAGCGTGCCCATGTCGGGACGTTCGCCGAGTGCGCGCGCCCGCATATCGTTGCCGCCGTCGAGCAGGACGATCGCTTTCGATCCGTTGACCGAAACGATGCGGCCGATCGAGTGATCCGACATACGGCCTTTTTCCAGATGGCTGGTCATGAGTTGCTTTCTCTTTGCACGCTCAGACAGCCGGATTGCGCGCGCCGAATACGGACGCAACGGCCGAAGCTATGACGCTGTCGCGTCCGGGAAGTATGACGATGACTTCGGTGCCCATTTGTTTCTCTGAACGGATTTCCACGGTGCCACCGTGCAATTCCACCAGAGCACGAGCGATCGGCAAGCCGAGGCCTGCACCCTCGCGCCAACGCGAGCGGCCGCCATCGACCTGACCGAATGGGGTCATTGCAACTTCGATTTCTTCCGGGGTCATGCCGATGCCGCTGTCGCGCAGCACAACGATGGCGCCCTGATCAGGCGCGCGCAGCGCTTTAACCGAGACGTTGCCGCCGGCAGGCGTGAACTTGACGGCATTGGCGAGGATGTTGCCGAAGATCTGCTTCAGCTTTGCGCCGTCGCCGCGGATCAACGGAAGGTCGTCCGGAACGTCCGCGTCGAAATTGATCTGTGCGGCTTCCGCCTGATGACGGAAGATATCGACCGTCTCAGATAGAATGTTTTCCAGGATGATTTCGCGGCTGTCGATCACGTACTTGCCGCTTTGAAGTTTCGAGATATCGAGGATGTCGTTGATGACCGACAGCAGGTGGCCTGCGGCGTCGTGGATCAATCCGGCGTACTCGACGATTTCCTTGTCGGGAAGGCGGCGCTCCTGATGCTGTGTCAGCAGCTTGGAGAACCCGATCACGGTGTTGAGCGGCGTCTTGAGTTCATGGCTCATGTTGGCGATGAACTCGGATTTCACTTTGCTCGCGAGTTCGGCTTCGATGCGCGCGGAATGTTCCGCCACGCGCGCGCGATCACGCAGAACCGCATCGCTCAAAAGCGACGCGTATTCCGACATCAATGTCAAAGTCTTCGGGTTTCCGGCGGATCCGAAAAGCATCCTATGCAGCCTAACGCGGTGCTGGTGACACGCCTCAATTTATAGGCGAGTACCTAACTCAAGGTTAAAGGCACGGTCATCATTTGGGCGTGCCTGAGGTCGTCAGGGGAGAACGACCGGACCGCAGCCCGGTTGCGCCGGGCCTGAGGGTTTTGGAAAAGCCGACGCTTTTAGGAAAATAATCCGTAAACGTTTGATCTGATCGCGGGGCGGGCTTCACGCTTCGAAGCGTTAACGCATGATGAAACGGAAGGGCTGCGTGAACGCCAGCGGCCTGATGCTCACTTCAGGAGGAATTGGGGGGAATGGCGCTGCCCGGTCGAGGGCTGCGCGGGCGGCATCATCAAGAACCTTGGAGCCCGAGCTCTTGGCGACTTCCTTCGACAGGAGCTTGCCGTCGATGCCGATGGTGAAGCGCATGACGACGGTGCCGGCGACGGTCGAGCGCGGGTTGACCTTTGCCCGCTGCACGTAGGTGTTGATCTTGCCGAGGTAGAGGCCAAGCATCTTGGCGTTGCCGCCGGATTTCGCTTCGCCGGAGCTTTGCTGGGTGACGACCGCGACCTGTTCAGGTTGCGCTTGAGCCTGGATGGTCTCAGGCGGCGGCGGCTCCTTCAGAGGCGGAGGATCGTCGAGCGTTTTGGTGGGCGGCGGCGCATCTTTGAGAGGCGGCGGATCGGTGAGCTTCGCGACCTGCTGCTCGACCTTGCTCGATTCCGATGAGATGACATCGCGAAGCTCGTCCGGCTGGGCCTGCTCGGGCGGCGGTGGCGGCGGCGCGGCCTGGACCGGAACGATCTCCGCCGTCTCGATCGTTTCAAGCGCGTCGCCGAGCTTCGATATTCCTTCTTCCGCGATGCCTTGCTCGACGAGCACGATGTCGGTTCCCTTGCCCATGTCGAGGGCCTGGTTATCGGTCTGCTGAAGATGGGGCCACATCGCGTAGCCAATCGATCCGTGGATCAGCACGGATAAGATAATGGCTATCGATCGGAGCCAGTTCATCGACGCAGCTCGTGACATCAGTTCGTTGCGGTGTTGGCCGCCGATGGCGATGGTTGAGAGAGCAAGGAGACGTGGGAAAATCCCGAGTCGCCGACTTTGCCGAGAAGCTCCATGACGTCGCCGTAGGCGATCTTGCGATCGGCGCGGACATAAACGACGCCGTCGCCTTCGGTGGATTTGATCTCCGTCAAGCGCGACACGAGGGTCTGTGGCGTAACCTCTTCATCGCGGATGTAGAGCTTGCCATCCGGCGACAACGAAACGACCATCGGCTTCTTGATGGCGCCGAGTTTCGTTGCCGAGGTTTTCGGCAGATCCAGCGGTACGCCCTGAACCATCAACGGCGCCGCGACCATGAAGATGATCAGCAGCACGAGCATGACATCGACGAACGGCGTGACGTTGATTTCGGCGAGAGGCTTATAGGTGTTCTCGTCGTCGCCAGCCGCCCCACTTCCAACGGACATTCCCATCAGTTCATACCCTCGACTCCGCCGCGTGACAGCGAGCGTGCAAGACCAACAATGGCGGGTGCGACGCGATCGGAGGCGCGGCCGAGCGCGACGGTGATCTGGTTATAGAAAATAACCGCCGGAATTGCGGCAGCGAGGCCAACGGCCGTCGCGAACAGCGCCTCGGCGATGCCGGGAGCGACGACGGCGAGACTCGTATCCTTGGACTGCGCGATCGCCGTGAACGAGTTCATGATGCCCCAGACCGTGCCGAACAATCCGATAAAGGGTGCGGCCGATCCGAGCGTCGCCAAAAACGGCAAGCCTTGCTCGATGCTTTTCAGTTGGCGCTTCGTGGCGCTGCGCATCGCGATTTCAAGACGATCGCGGATTTCACCGCTGGAGCCGTCCTGAGCGCCTTCGTGCCATTCGGCGCGCGCCGCATCGACGATGGCCCGAACGAGACCGCTGGACTTGGCTTGCGGAAAAGCGCCGGTTTTGCCGCTTTTTTCCAGCGTGCCGATTTCGCGATTGACGAGCCAGACGCGAATGAGTTTCTCGAACGTCATCGCCCAGCAGACGACGGAAGCGGACAGCAGTCCGATGATGATGGTCTTCACGACGATGTCGGCGTGATGGAACAGCCCAAGTATCGATAGGTCCGGGGCGGCAATTTGTTCAGCCAATAAATACAAGTCGATCACCAGTTACTTTGATAGTTGGACCTTGGTCAGAGTCGATGTCGTCAGGTTCTGAAGACAGCTGTCGGAAGCGCCGGTGTCCGATTTGCATTCCATGACGTCGTTGATGAGCAACGATCCGATCTTGTCGCAAGACATGCCGTCGATGTCGAAAAGTTTGACCGTCTTTTTCTTCGGATGAAGCGGGGCCAAGTCGATCGAGAATCTCTTTCCGATGACGCCGTCGGTCTGAAACAGAACCAGATCGACCTTGAAGGACTGATATGACGTATCGCCGGTGTTGTTGACGACGACATATGCCCGGCAGCCTTTGTCGACCGGTTCGAGCTTATTCAATTCAAGATTGACGGAGGCTTCGGCGGGCGCGCTCGTCTGAGGTTCGGCTCCAGCCATCGAGGCTGCGAAAAACATCGATGCAACGACTGCGCAGGGCAATAGGACACGATTCAGAATTCTGATCACGCTATGACTTTCTGTTTCCGGAAAATAGGCATAGTTGCCAAAATGCGTGTAGCCAGTTTGGCGCTGCCTTACCAGTCTCAAATCCGTAACAAATACATATTGTTTTGCCGCGCCGACGTGAAGAGTGCGAGCAGTTGATTTAGAATGTTTTTTAGAAGGATTCACGATCGTCCAACGAGGCCGTGAAGAGCGCCTCGACGGCGGGAAAAACTTCCCGAATTTAAGTAGAGAAAATTCCTGATGAGACGAGGTTTGTCGGCAGGGTGGTGACGACGCCGGCGCGCGGCGACACGACAATTTCCCAATCATCTCTTTGCTTTTCGCTGCTATCGGCGCGCGTTTTCAATTTTCTCCGACGCGAAGCATGACTCGCTTCGGCAGGGCGCTGGCTTTCGGATACAACAGTTAAGCCGCGTCACGAGTCCGGATCAATTTTCCGAGACAGAGCGGGTGAAGGGCGAACGGCACATGCGGTTGCAGGCGTCGTGCGACTCTTTCACCCATCAGGCGGCGTCGACCTTCGCGGCCGGTCGTGGTGCGGCGCGGCGCATCTCGTCCAACACATCATGAAGACTCATGATCGAGGCGTTTTGGCTTGCCTCGACGATGCCGGTGAGCGCGGCGCCGGCGAGTTTGCCGTGATGAGCGGCGATTGTCGTCAGCGCCTTTTGTGCCACCCGGCGCGGGGTTTTCTGCCAGGCGGTCGCGAAGACGATCTCGTCGGCCAGTTCGGCGAGGAGGTTCGCGTCCGTGGCGGTGAGCAGGGGCGGCGCGGTCATTACGATGGTGACGAAGGTCTGCTTCAGCGTTGCAATCGCATCGATGAGCGTTTTCGAGCGCAGGACGTCTTTGGCAGCGAGCGGGATCGGCGCCGGTCCGAAGGCCGGCAGGAAATGCAGGCCCGTCCCGCAGTCGCGGAGGATGGCGTTTTCGATCGGCTGGTGCGTTGCGATCTGGTCGAGCAGGCCCCGCGCGCACTCGCGAGCCAGCTCGTGGGTCAAGGTTTTAGCGCGCAAATCGGCGTCGATGAGCAGGGCTGGGTGCCCGGCCAAAGCATATTCGTGGGCGATATTGGACGCGAGACATTCCGCGCCTTCGCCCGCTAAGGGAGAGACGACGAGGATCAGGCGAGAGGGTGCGCCTCCACGGCGTTTTTCAAGCTCGCGGCAGGTGCCGCGCACGGCCTCCGCGTAACTTCCACCCGGCTCCGCGAGCACGAACCGGCAGGCG
>DATLJG010000329.1:0-10883 GCA_035538995.1 Hyphomicrobium sp.
AAAGAGTGAGATGCGGTTCAAATTTCGCGGCAAGACGGGCAAAGTCTGGCGGCTCGCCGTCTCCGATCGCCGGATTGCGCGCATCGTACGTGATTGCCAAGATTTGCCTGGGCAACACCTCTTCCAGTATGAAGATGCAGACGGTTTACATGCCGTGACATCGGAAGATGTCAACGCTTACATTCGTGAGATTGCCGGCGACGATATATCAGCCAAGGACTTCCGCACCTGGGCCGGGACAGT
Organism: Hyphomicrobium sp.; assembly: GCA_035538995.1. Taxonomy (GTDB): domain Bacteria; phylum Pseudomonadota; class Alphaproteobacteria; order Rhizobiales; family Hyphomicrobiaceae; genus Hyphomicrobium_B. The sequence goes on from DATLJG010000329.1 coordinate 244, forward strand.
TCTGGCCGCCGTCGCGCTGTCCGAGTACGAAGCCGTCGATAGTGAAGCAGCCGCTAAGCGCAACGTGCGCCGCGCGATCGAAACCGTCGCGGCGCGACTCGGCAACACGCCGACAATCTGCCGCAAATGCTATGTGCATCCGGAAGTTTTGCAGTGCTACTTCGATGGCCAACTCGCGCAAGTTATGAAGTCAAAGATCGAAAAGGAGCTAACACAGCGTCTGGGCCAATTGTCCGCGGCAGAAGCGGCCACTTTGGCGCTTTTGCATCGCCGGCTAAACGCATCCCTACGCGCCGGCTGCTAGCCGGAACGGGGTTTCTCAACGAGGTCCATGTAACGGCAGCAGCTGAATTCCGAAGATCTGCAGCAACGCAAGCGCGATCAAGATTACGCAGCTTGCCAACACGCCTGTTCTAAGCCACAACCATCGCATCTGTTGCTGCTCGTCATATTTTTACAGCGACGCATCAGTTCCCAGCGGCATTCCAATTCCGAGCTTCTCCAAGGCCGTCCGCCCAAAAGTCAGGACGAGCGGCTCTGACATCAGGTCGTGCGCCGTTGGTGTTTCGCGCCTGTTGCCCGCCAATTCGATAGCGTTCTCCCAATCTTCGGGTTCGGCGTCACCACGCCCGGTCCACAGCAACCCGACCAGTTCTGCTTGCTCACTTGCAGAAAGTCCGCGGATCTCTTCGCGTATTCCCTCGCGGGAGAGATCGCCGGGTGGAGTCCTGAAGCGCCTCGATTACGAAGCGCCTCGATTACGTTGTCGTCGGGAGCATTTGATCCGCTTTGTGGATCAGTCGTGTTCTCGCGGCCTTGAACGCCGCGCATCTTCACGATGAGCCTCGCAACATAATCCGGGGTAAGGGAAAGCTCAGGCATTCTATCGTCCTCTTGCAGCAGAACCTTCGGACAAAGGTTTAGATTTCCGGTAAGGCCAACCAGATGTCGCTATCAAAACCGCAGAAGAGATGCCGATGGTTCGGCGGCCTTCCGAACTACCGCGGTTTCGCGCGCGTTGGATATGAGGTGTCCAAAAACGGTGAGGTAGAGGTATGTCGGTTAATTGGGGTTCAGTATTTATGCCGTCCATTGGAATCGCGGAAATCGTTGTCCGTGGAACGATAATGTACCTCGGCCTATTCGCCATTTTGAGATTCGTATCGCGCAGACAAGCAGGAAGTTTCGGTCCGGCGGACTTGCTCGTCATCGTTCTTATCGCCGACGCGGCGCAAAACGGCCTGGGCAAGGAATACGGCTCGGTGACGGAAGGTCTTATTCTAGTCCTGACGATCGTTGCCTGGGAATTCATTATCGATTGGCTACGCTATCGTTTTCCGAAGCTGCGACCCATCCTTGCAGCGCCGCCCTTAACCCTTATCGAGAACGGCAAGCTCAACGCGGCGAATCTTGAGCGCGAGATGATTTCGGAGGATGACCTTCGATCCCAGCTAAGGGAGAAGGAAGCTCTTGTTTATGACGAAGTTCGATTGGCCAAGCTGGAGGGTGATGGCCGACTCAGCGTCATCAAGATGCGCCCATGATCGGTAAGCAAACGGGATTGCGTGTTGGGCGCTCGGCAAGCTTGGCGTCCAACTTTATGTGGATGTGCAGCAGCGTTCGATGACGGCAGCCCGTGGCAAACGCAGCTGGCTGCGCTGTATCGAACCAGGTTCTGGATAGGTATTCCAACATCAAGGTGATGACGAAGTCGATCCGAGGGGAGGCTCTTTTGAAGTTTGTCCTGGTGCTCATTCGAAATTGAACGCCAGAAGGAGCGCCTTTGCGAGACCTATCCTCATATCGAGGTGTGATCGTTGGAATACGAAATGCCGAAACGCTTTAGATTATTTTCAGGTCGCGACGATTTCGCTGAGATGCGCAAACTCTTGCTCGCCGGGCCGTCCCGCCATCGCCGCCTAAGCGCTTTTCGAACTACGGTGCTAGGTAGCGTCTGCGGAACTTCATTTGCGGGAGCGCGTTGCGAATCAAAAGGCTGATGGAGAATTCGCGTCATACTCGAACTCGTATTCACCGTCTGCTCAGTCGTGCAAGGGGCTAACTGCCATCAAATTCCCCCTATTCGGCTTGCGGAAAATACGCTCGTTATCGGCTGCATAATAGCGTCACAGTTCGAAAGCGCGAAATGGGCACCTGAATTACTACATTTCTCGTGCGACGTGCCAGCCTGCGGGCAAGTTTTCCAAAATTTGAATGCCGCGAACGCGGCTAGAAGTGCCGGTCATGACTGTGAGCCCGATCGTACATAAGCTCATTTGTTACCCTGGCGATGTATTAAATGGGGTCAACTTCTATCAGGTAGGGCTCTCGCCGACGCTGCTCTCTCCTGCTTGTTCCTCGATCCCGCGAATTCAGAGGTATGTGGCGTTAGCGTTACCAGCTACTCACTTCGACGCGATCTGTTCGAAGGTGCACTGCCTTGCCGACTTGTCTGGTCGCCATCGAATAAATCGGGTGCCATGACGAAATCGATGCCCCGTCACGTGATCGTATGCGACTTCCGCGACAAGCTTTGGCTTGAGCGGCTGCCATTCCGCTGATCGTGCATTTGACCAGCGACTCGGTGCGCCCGGAGCATCACCGGTGAAACCAGGCGGGGCTATGAGCTTCTCAAGAACTTCTGTGAGTTTCGGCTTTTCGGCGCCCGATATCGCCGAGGTAAATCCCACGTGATGCAGCTTTCCCGCTTCGTCAAAGAGACCGAGAAGGAGCGATGCAACGACCTTTCCCGCGGCTCCATAGCGAAACCCTCCAACGACGCAGTCAGCGGTTCGAATACGTTTGACCTTCAGCATGGCGCGTTCGGCAGACACATAAGGCGAGTCGAGGCGCTTGGCGATCACACCATCTATTCCCGGTAAGCCGCCATTCAGCCAGCGCAAGGCAAGGCGCCGGTCGGTTGTATACCGTGTCAGCTCAGTCCTTTGCTTGCCGGAAAAGCCGGACACCACGTCTTCAAGAGCTTGCCGCCGTTTCGTCAAAGCTGCATCAACGATCGGCCACCCGCTCTTATCTCGCAGGCAATCAAATGCCATAAGCATCGCGGGTGTCTCACGTGCAAGCTTGGCGATCCGGCTCGCGGCCGGATGCAATCGCATCTGCAAAGCCTCGAACGATGACTCGCCATCGATCTCGATGATGAGTTCGCCGTCAATGGTAAAGCGTTTGATTGGTGCGCTCGCTATGGCCGTGATGATTTCGGGGAAGTAACGCCCGAGCGACTTTCCTGATTTGGCTTGCAGCTTCACCTCCGCGCCGTTCTTGTAGACGAGACACCGAAAGCCGTCCCATTTCGGTTCGAACTGCCAACCCGCGCCGCTCGGAAGCTCCGCGACGAGCCGGGCTTCCATTGGAAGTAGATCTTCCTCGACCATAAGATTGACCGCTCGCATTTAGCGGGCCGAGCCCGGCTTCTTGCCTGAACCCGGTGCCGTCATTTTCCGATGCTGATCGGCAAGGACGCCAGACGGTACGACGTTCGCAATTGCCGACTGCAGCTTAAATCGCCATCGCCATTCATCATCGCATCGAAGCCGGTCTCTGCGACCAAAGTTTTCTTTCGCGCAGCATTTGGCAAGCTCGTAGCCGATGCCCGTCGAGGCACCAGTGATGACAGCCAGGGGCCGTTGTGCGCTGGAGGTGTGTTTCGACGTCGCCATGGGCAGCGCTCCTTATGTGGATTGTCAGGACGAACCGCGACGGCGAACACAGCGTTCCTTATACTCTGGCGCTCGTGCGAAAAGCACACCTTGGATCCCACCGGCAATCTCAATGCATGTGCTGTGCGGTTGGGCGGAATTGACGTGCACCCGTCTTCGTTACGCCATGGGGGAATCCGCTCCGCTTGCTGTAGTCGCGAAGCTGTCGCGGTCGCGCACTTCGCGCTGATAATGCTGACGCCGTCGCCAAGTCGAGAGCCGTTATTCCCAATACGGTCGCCAGTGCGACTTTGACGTTCCTCCGCTGTGGATTGAACCTATCCAATCCTGTTGCCAGAACGGCGACGTCTAACCCGTCGCCCAAGACGCGGGACCACAGCCCTACCTTCTTTTCTGTCGAAAGCGTGAGAACGCCGGCGGCGATTTCTCTGGCGCCAAACGCACGAACCGTGGCGTTCATGCCGGCGCTTTCCATTCCCAATGTCCGCGTCACGGCCCTGGGAGCCAACATTTCGGCGAGCCCCAAACCGATGCTGAACCAACCAAGCGCTTTCGCCGTGCGGTCAACAGCGCTGAGGCTTCCATGACCTTTTTTCAAAATCTTCGGGTCACCTTCGAGATGCTTCGGTATGAGATTGCGCACAGTATTGCACTCCACTTAGTCACGGTTTGAGAACGACTTTGATGCAGCTGTCGCGCTTATCGCGAAACACATTGTACATCTCAGGTCCGTCACTCAGCTTGGCCGTATGTGTGATCACGAACGACGGATCGATCTCCCCGTCATTGATGCGCTTTAGAAGATCGTCGGTCCAGCGGCGGACATGCGTCTGCCCCATGCGCAACGTCAGGCCTTTGTTCATCGCCACCCCAATCGGCACCTTGTCGATGAGCCCGCCATAAACGCCGGGGATCGAAATGATGCCGGCGGGACGGCAAACGTAGATCATCTCGCGCAGGACGTGCGGCCGATCACTTTCCAACGCCATCAGCTGTTTGGCGCGATCGTAGATCGTGTCAGGCTGGGCGAAAGATACGTGACTTTCCGTGCCTGTCGCATCGATGCACTTTTCCGGGCCTTTTCCGTCGGTCAACTCGTCCAGCCGATCGATAACGCTGTCATCCTGGAAGTTGATGGTTATTGCTCCAGCGGCTTCTGCCATGCTCAGACGCTCAGGCAGGCAGTCGATCGCAACGACTTGCTTCGCGCCGAGCAGGATTGCACTGCGAATGGCCATTTGCCCAACCGGGCCGCAGCCCCAAATGGCAACGGTGTCCGTCTCCTGGATGTCGCACTGTTCGGCGGCTTGCCAGCCCGTCGGAAAGATATCGCCAAGAAACAGGACTTGCTCGTCCGACAGGTTTTCCGGAACCTTGACGTGCGTCGTATCCGCAAAGGGAACGCGGAGATATTCCGCCTGCCCGCCTGGATAACCGCCTGTCAGATGCGTGTAGCCGAAGAGGCCCGCTGTCGTGTGGCCAAAAACCTTATCGGCGAAGTCTTTCTTGCGATTTGTCCGCTCGCAGACGGAATAGTTGCCCCGCTTGCACTGTTCACACTCGCCGCAGGTAATGGTGAATGGCACAACGATGCGATCGCCTTTTTTCAGTCGCCCGTCCATGCCCGAGCCAACCTCGACAACCTCCCCCATCATTTCGTGGCCCATAATATCACCAGGTAGCATCGCGGGGATAAAATTATGGAACAGATGCAAGTCGGAACCGCAAATCGCGCAGCTTGTAACTTTAATAATAGCATCCCGCGGATTCTGGATTTCAGGATCAGAAACCGTGTCGTATCGGATGTCTTCCTTGCCGTGCCAGACGAGTGCTTTCACGCCTCACCCTTCAGCTAGAATTTGAGCGAGTTAAGTCGCAAACAGTCGGGCACGGTGTTCGTTCCACGCCTCGCGATGAATACCGGAACGCCTCTAACGGAGATCTCGAGCCCGAGATTTTTTGCGCGAAAGTTCGTCAAACCTCAAATAAAGCGCTTGCTTCGCTTTACGCCGGAAGCCTATCTGCGAAGCAAAAGCAGAGCGAGCCGGGCGTAAACTCGAATTCCGGTTCGACGGTTAATCCGGCCGCCAAGCCGGCGATAGCAGCCTCTCCAAAGGTCAAAAAGACTCTACCGGCCAGGATTAACAACAAAAGGCCGGCTTGCGCCCGGCCTACCAGCTTGGTGCGTGCCCCTGGCGAAGGTCTTTGGCAAGCGGAACGTCGAATATCGCAGTAATAGAGGTAATGGCTGGCCGCATTGATCCGGCCTAGTTGGAAAAGCTACGCAAACGCCTTGAAAGAGAGCTTTCACAGGAGGAGATCGTCATGCGTGGCTATGAACGCGGTCCTGCGCGGAACTTAAACGGCCGGTTCCTTCGTTAGTAATCGGATGTAGCGCGATGCCGTCTGAAGTCAAACACAAGAAACCAAGGCTGACGCTAGAGCAGCGGGCGGCGCGAAAAACGGCGCGAAGATAACGTGCACCGGGCCCGCCAAGATGCATCAGGCCCGTCTTGCGATGCAAGCTGAAGGTGTCCTCCCGTCGCCATCCTCAACTCGAACGACGAACTGCGTATTTGGGCAGAGAGAATTACAACGCCCGGCGCCAAACGCGTATGGGTCTATTTCGACAACGATAACGATGCCTACGCGATCGGGAATGCGAAAACCATGCGTCACGCGCGTCACAGGCTTGTGGTTTGAAGTGTTCGGCGATGCGCCGCTCAAAATCAAAGAGCAGCACGCCATGGCGTCGATTGAGCGGTGCTGGTCTGCCCGCAAGGAAACTAAGGTCCATAGGCTGAGCCAGGTGCGCATGTAAAAGGGGCTGCTTATAACTTCATGGTGAAATGTCAATGGACGAACTCGTTATGTTGCGCAGCGCAGCGACAGTCATGACAATCCTGGCTGCCGCGATAGTTGCCGCCAATTGGAATGCACGTCTGACCGTTTCCGGCTTCGCGCTCTTCATTCTGGCATCGACTGCGTGGATGCTCGATGGCTGGTTTGAGGAGAAAAGCTCTTTGGTTATCCAAAATGCCGTGTTGCTAGTGATCAACATATTTGGGGTCTATCGTTGGCTCCCCCGCCGAGGCAGAAACGCAGTGACTTGGCTGCTTCCCGCAACCGCGGATCGGGGCGGCGAACTTCCGCTCTAAAAACCCGACGCCGATAGCAAATCGGGAAAAGGCGCCGCTTTAAACGGCGCCCATCGAATCTTGTTTAGCGGCGGCTGCTCGCGCGCCGCTTGCGCGGCTCGGCTTCCTGGTCCTCTGCCTCGACGTTAATTTCGCTCTCAGCAAGCTCGGACAGTTTGACGTCCGTCGCTTTTTCCTGCTGCAGCGTTTCATCGATGAGCTTCACGGCATCCGTCATGCCGACCTTTCCAGCCCATGACTTGAGCGTGCCGTAGCGCGATATCTCGTAATGCTCGACCGCCTGGGCAGCGGCAAGCATTGCCGCGTCGCGAACGGCATCCGTTTCCGCCTCCTTCATAACTTCTTCAGCTTCCTCGATAATTCCATCGATGGCCGGGCATGTCTTGCCCCGCGCGTTCTTGCCGAGCATCTCAAAAATCTGCTCCAGACGCTCGATCTGGCCCTCCGTTTCTTCGAGGTGGGCTTCGAAGGCGGCACTAAGATCCTCAGACGAGGCTTTCTTCGCCATCTTGGGAAGCGCCTTCAGGATCTTCTTCTCGGCGTAGTAAATGTCGCGAACAGTCTCTTCAAAAAGCTCATGTAATGTCTGCATCGCCTTTGCTCCGGGGGTGGTTATTGTGTAGCGCGAAACGCGGCGAAAGTTAGCGCAGTTCCCTTGCAGCCAGCATCTCTAGAGCTCTCAGCCAAAAACACGATGGCGGCGCAATACGATATTAATGCTCGGCTCGAATACTGAAGTCCCATCGATGCACATGACGACTCCCTACCGGCGGGGACACTTCACAACACTGAAACAGAAATTCGAAGGTCTTGTGCGTTCCGATGGATCTTTCGGACCGCGAGGCGCCAAGGAAGATGGCGGTCGTCCTGTTCAACACAAACTCTACGCCGACGTCTGATCAATAATGCCGGCGCGGGATTCGGCGGCAGGTTCGACATTCTCGATGAAGCGCAGATGTACCATCTGCTTGATCTGAACGTCGTCGCGCTTGTCGCCTTAACGAGACAATCCCTTACCGGAATGCGGGAGAGGGCACGGTGGCGTGCTGAATGGAACATGTTGCTCGGGCCCTTGGTCGCCTGGCGTGTTCGTCCGCGCAGTCCGTAAAAATGTGAAGAAAACGCATTGGGCCATTTCAAATAGCTCGCACCGCAGGATGCGTCACGGATCAATGTGAACGAGCCACGGGAAGTTCAGTATCGGACCGGAAAATTCCGAGTTTCGAAGGAGACAGTGTCGCCACGGTTCACGCAGCAGGCACAAGCGTCCGGACGTCGTCGCGGTATTTTCTCCTTTCTCGTCGCATGAGAACATGCGCGGAGGTGATATCGCGCCGCGCGCAAGGCGAATACATTCAAGAGACGGCATCTATCGCTCCGCCATGCCGCGCAATGGCGGAGGCCGCGCGACGCAACGGTGATAAGAAACTGCGGGGGTGGTATATAATGCCATCGATCGAAACGGAGCTTCGCCTGTAAGTCTGAAATATGCTTCGAAGCGATTGCGGAAATTTCACGACTTTCACGGGTTAGTTATCGAACCTGGTCGCAAGCAATTGCACTTCGCTAATGGCGAGATTCTTCGATCGGGCTCGCTGGCGCGTTGCAGGCCCGGCTTTCGCATTTGAGCCGCAAGTCTTCGCTTTCATCGTCCGTTAGATGCTCAATACCCACGAAGCGGTTTTGCGCTTCGCTGGCGTTGATCAGTTCATCGAGCTTGACCTGGATCGCGACGTTATCCCGGTTTTGTGAGTTTTGAATGAGAAACACCATTAGGAAGGTGACGATCGTCGTTTCCGTGTTGATCACCAGCTGCCAAGTATCTGAGTAATTAAAGATCGGGCCCGTTACGCCCCAAATCAACACCACGACGGCCGCTAGTACGAATGCGATCGGTTTGCCGCTAAGGCGAGCCACCCCATTCGCGAACTCGCCAAACATTTTGCTAATGTTTTTCATGATTTAACTCTTCGGTTATCATAAGGGCACCGGGAGCCAGTGCCATGAGAATGAGCAGCAGCAGGACAACGCCCAAAACACCCGACGGGCCGTATCCCCAATCCCGGCTGTAACCCCAGCGAGGAAGCGCTCCTACGAGAGCGAGAAGGAGCAAGATCAGAAGAATGGTGCTCGTAACATTTCCTCCTCAGACGACGAGCTTTTGGTCGCGGTGGCGGCCGCCGATGACGCCGGCGTACCAGGCCAAAATTGCTGCCAGCAGCGAAACGATGACAAACCAGGTGGTGATGGAAGCGGTGATTTTGCGCGCCTTCTCGGCTGCCGCTTTCACTGCATCTGCAGCCTTGGCGTAGGCGTCTTTTGCCTCGGCGATCATTTGGTTGACGCGCGCCTTGGCATCGGCCTCGCTGAGGCCGGTCTGCCGTGCGACAGCCCTCTCGAGGTCGCCCCGATCCGTATCTGAGATGCTACTGCCTGAGGCCAAACTATGCGTCAGAATGCGCGCAATTTCCGTTTTAGAATCATTGGGCGTAGCTGCCGGGGCGCCAGGATTTGCGGCATTAGCCGGAGCACGAAGGGCGCGGTCCACATAGTAGGCGATAAAATCGCCGGCCTTGTTGGAAGACGCTTTGATCGTCTCCGATAATGCCGGAGCTGCTGCCCGGCCTGCTGCGGTGACTGCCGTGCCTGCTGCCGAACTTAAGACCGAAGTCGTAAGTGCTGCGGTCAGAAGAAGGCCCAAGCCCCATGTGACAAGCGCTTTCAAGCCATCCCTATTCGAGCGCTCATCCGCCGTCGTATCGAGGGCAGGCTTTCGCAGCCGTCCGACGATGTACCCACCGACTGCGCCGGCGTATAGGGCGGTCAACGCAAACCACGCCGCGCCTGCGACCGTCATCGCTGTCGGGGAAGGGTTACTGTAACTCCACGGAGAGACCGCCGCGAGCCCAAGCGCGACGCCGATAACGCCGAGAAGCAAGGTGCTGGCGGAAGAAACGATGACTGCACCGAAGATTGCGGACCTGTCGACATACTTGATGTCATCGTCGATGACGGCGGTTGGGCCGTCGAGGGGGGAAAGCGGCATTGGCGGGGTGTTTCAGATTTCGGGCTTTTCGCCATTTCGGATGAAGGCTGCCGTTGCCATCAGGCAAGGGCAGAGAGCGAGAAGGCGATGCATGGGATAACCCTTTGGTCGCATATGAAAACCGCGAACCTTTCGTCTTTGTTCCGTCAGCTCACAAATTGTCTGGGCGAAACGCGTCCGCCGCTCAAAGGACACTTGCAATTGACGTCGCCTCCGGAACGGCGGCGGCGCCGCGAACGTTAGCGTGAACCACAAGCAACAGAGCGAGCTCAAAACATGAAAGCTATTTTAATGGCGGCAATTCTCTCCGTGTTGGGGATGACTGCCGCGCAGGCCGCCGAAGATCAGAACGTGACGGGTAAGGCGGAATCGCAACATCCAGGCACCTCCCAGCCCGGCGCGACCGCCGCCCCGAATGCGAAGCCTGATGCGGGGAGTCTCTCTGCGAAGCAAAAACAGAGCGAGCCGGGAGTGAATTCAAATTCCGGCGCAACGGCCAACCCCGCTGCCAAGCCTGGCGACGGCAGCCTTTCCAAGGGTCAGAAGGATACTACTGGCCAGGAGTAAGCATTGAAGGCCGGGCGCGAGTCCGGCCTTTTTCAGATAATGGCCTCCGGCATCTTTGCCGACGACATCAATGGCCGCGCGAGCTGATTGAGCAGCTGATCGGCGTTCTCCTCTTCTGACAGGGAGAGCTGCAAAAGATGGACGACGGCCGTCTCATTTAATTGTTGCGCTAAATCCCGGGCAGATTTG
>DATLJG010000330.1:0-1781 GCA_035538995.1 Hyphomicrobium sp.
TCCGGTCTCGATGTTCCGAATGCCAACACGCTCATCGTGCATCGCTCCGACATGTTCGGTCTGGCGCAGCTCTATCAGTTGCGCGGCCGCGTCGGACGCTCGAAGACGCGCGCCTATGCCTACATCACGACCCCGCCGGGCAAGTCGCTGACCGAGGGCGCGGAAAAGCGTCTGAAGGTTCTGCAATCGCTCGACACGCTCGGCGCCGGCTTCTCACTCGCCTCGCACGATCTCGACATACGTGGTGCGGGCAACCTGCTGGGCGAAGAGCAGTCGGGGCATATCCGCGAAGTCGGCTTCGAGCTTTATCAGTCGATGCTGGAAGAGGCGGTCGCCGCGATGAAGGGTGGCGATCTGGAAGCCGACGACAAGTGGAGCCCTGAGATCCAGCTCGGCACGTCGATCATGATCCCGGAAGGATACGTAGCGGATTTGCAGCTGCGGCTCGGGCTTTACAGGCGTCTGTCGAGCTTCGAAAAGCGCGGCGAAATCGATGCATTTGCGGCGGAACTCGTCGATCGCTTCGGCCCGTTGCCGGCGGAAGTCGAGCATCTGCTCGATGTCATGGAGATCAAAGGGCTTTGCCGTACCGCCGGCATCGCCAAAGTCGATGCAGGTCCGAAGGGCGGCGTGATCACGCTGCACAACAGCCGCTTCGCAAATCCGGAAGGCTTGATTGCGTTCGTGCAGAATTCACGTGGCACGCTCAAGGTGCAGCCCGATCAGCGGCTGGTCTATCGCGCCGATTGGGACTTGCCGGAAAAGCGGCTCAAGGGCGTGCGCGGGCTCATTCAGAAATTCGCCGAGCTTGCGAGTAAGACTAAACAGGCGGCGTAGTCTTTCGGGACGTCATCTGCCTTCTTTCGTCACCCCCGCGTCGGCGGGGATCCGTCCAAGGCTCGGCGTCGCACGAATATCTGGCCTGGACAGATCCCGGCCTTCGCCGGGATGACGGTGTTTGTGCTGCGGGTCATGCCAACTTCAACGCCTTGCGCTGGACCTTCCCGTTTGCTGTGCGCGGTATCCGTTCGACGAACACGATCTCGCGCGGCACCTTGTACGCTGCGAGGCGTTCGGCAGCGAAGGTCTTGATCGCCGCCGGGTCGGCTTTGGCATCGTCGGCCAACACGACGAACGCGGCGACGATCGACACATCTTTGCGAATGCGAACTTCGGAGCACGCGACCTCGGCGACCGCAGGACACAGTGCGATTGCCGCTTCCACTTCGAGCGGTGACACGCGATAGCCGCCCGCGTTCATCAGCTCGTTGGCGCGCCCGCGATGCGCGACATAACCATCGTCGTCGATTGCGCCGAGATCGCCTCCGACGAACCAATCGCCGCGCATCACGTCTGCTTCTTCTTCGGGACGCTTCCAGTAGCCGAGCATCAACGCAGGATCGGAGCGGTGAACCGCGATGAGACCCTCGCTGTTTGATGGCAGCGGTTCATCTCCGCCACCGACGGGCAGGATCGCGATCCGTCGTCCGGGCTGAGGCTTGCCGACCGTGCCGCGCTTGTAAGGAACCGATGGGCCGCTCGAAATGTAGGTAGAGATTTCGCTCATGCCGAGTGCTTCATAGAGCGGTAGGCCCGTCACCGCCGTCCACTCTTCGATGAGGCCGGGCGGCGTCGTCTCACCGGCCATCAAGCCGTGGCGAAGTTTGCCGAGTGCCGCGCGATCAGGCGCGGCGTATTTCAGAATTTGGCGATAGACGCCGGGGACCGCAGCAAACAACGTGGCGCCGGTTTGTGCGATCACGCCGGGCCAGAGCTCTGGC
>DATLJG010000331.1:0-3760 GCA_035538995.1 Hyphomicrobium sp.
AGTGAAAGCGCCGTTTGACGGCATCGTCACCGCGCGTGAGGTCTCGTTGGGACAATTGGTCGGCGCCGGCAGTCCGACGACGCTCGCCACCATCGTTCAGCTCGATCCGATCTACGTCAACTTCTCGATCAGCGAGACGGATGTGCAGAGCATTCGCGCCGGCATCAAGGCGCGCGGACTGACCAGCGAAGACCTGAAGAAAATTCCGATCGAGGTCGGACTGCAAAGCGAGGAAGGCTATCCCCACACGGGCACGCTCGACTATGCCGCGCCCACCATCACATCCGGAACGGGCACGTTGCTGGTGCGGGGCATTCTGCCCAACAAGGATCGCGCCCTGCTCCCCGGTTACTTCGTCCGCGTGCGCGTGCCGCGAGCGGCGGAACCTGACACACTGCTTGTTCCCGACCGCATCATCGGCAGCGATCAGAGCGGACGCTACGTGCTCGTCGCCAACAAAGACAATGTCCTGGAGCAGCGCAAAGTCGAACTCGGCCAGCAGGTCGGCGATCTGCGCGTCATTGAAAAGGGACTGAAACCCGATGATCGCGTTGCGATCTCGGGGCTGATGTCGATCATACCGGGCGAGAAAATTGATCCCGTCGCCAAGACGATTGCCGCGCCGCCGCCGGAAAAAGCGCCATGATCTCGAAATTTTTCATCGAGCGCCCGGTCCTCGCGAACGTCATCGCGATTTTGATGGTCGTTATCGGCGCGGTCAGCGTCCTCCGCTTGCCGGTGGCGCAGTACCCCGATGTGGTGCCGCCGACCGTGCAGGTGACGACACGCTATCCCGGCGCCAGCGCCCGCACCGTCATCGACACCGTCGCGTTGCCGATCGAGCAGCAGGTCAACGGCGTCGAGCATATGCTCTATATGCAGTCCTATTCCGCCTCGGACGGCAGCTACACGCTGACCGTGACGTTCGACATCGGGACGGACCTCAACAACGCGCAGGTTCTGGTGCAGAACCGCGTTTCGGCCGCGATGGCGTCGCTGCCGCAAGCTGTTCAGGTGCAGGGCGTCGTCGTTCAAAAGAAATCGACGGCGATCCTGCAGATCGTGACGCTGACGTCGCCCGAAGGCAAGTTCGACAGCCTTTATCTCAGCAACTACGCGACGATCAATCTGAAGGATGAGATTTCGCGCTTGCCCGGCGTCGGCAACGTCAACGTCTTCGGCGCCGGCCAGTATTCGATGCGCGTCTGGCTCGATCCGGAAAAGATGCAGGCGCGCGGCCTCAACGCTCAGGACGTGATCTCGGCGCTTCAGCAGCAAAGCGAGCAGGTGACGGCCGGACAGATCGGTGCGCCGCCGGCGGCCGGCAACCAGTCGTTCCAGTACACGGTCGATGTTTCGAGCCGCTTCAACGATCCGGCCCAATTCGGCAACGTCATCGTCAAGACCGGGACGAACGGCGACCTGACCCGCCTCCACGACGTCGGTCGCGTTGAACTGGGCGCGCAGACGTATGCCCAGGTCTTCAATCTCAACGGCCAGCAGGCGGCCGGTCTGGCGATCTTCCTCACTCCCGGCGCCAACGCCATCGACGTGGCGCGTGAAGTCTCGGCGAAGATGAAGACGCTGGCCAAGGACTTCCCGCAGGGCATGGTCTATTCGATCCCGTTCGACACGACGATCTTCGTGCAGCAGGCGATCGACGAAGTTTACAAGACGCTCTTTGAAGCCGCGATCCTGGTGCTGATCGTCATCCTTGTCTTCCTGCAGGATTGGCGGGCGATGCTGGTGCCGGCCACCACGGTTCCCGTGACCATCATCGGCGCTTTCGCGGCGATGGCGGCGATGGGCTTCTCGATCAACCTCTCGACGCTGTTCGCAATCGTGCTCGCCATCGGCATCGTTGTCGATGACGCTATCGTCGTCGTCGAGGGCGCCGCTCACAATATCGAAAAGGGTATGTCCGGGCACGACGCGGCCATCGCCGCGATGAACGCGCTGATGGGACCGATCATCGGCATCACGCTAGTGCTGATGGCGGTGTTCCTGCCGGCGTCGTTCCTGCCGGGATTGACGGGGCAGATGTACGCGCAGTTTGCGCTCGTTATCGCCGCGACCGCGTTGATAAGCGCCATCAACGCCGCAACGCTGAAGCCGACGCAATGCGCGATGTGGCTGCGGCCGCCTGTTCCGCCCGAAAAGCGCAACGCTTTTTATCGCGGCTTCAATGCCATCTACGGAAAATTGGAAAGCAAGTACGCCGGCTTGATCGGTGCGATGGTGCATCACAGCGGATTGATGGCCCTGATCGCAGCAGCAATTATCGCTGGTTCGGTCTACGGAATGTCGCGCGTCGCGACCGGCTTCCTGCCGATCGAGGACCAGGGCTACTTGCTCGCGGCCGTTCAGCTTCCCGATGGCGCCTCGCTCGGCCGCACGCAAAAATCGCTGGAGCAGGTGGAGCAAATCGCCAACAAGGTGCCGGGCGTCGAACGTGTGATCACCATCGCCGGCATGTCGGCGCTCGATAACAGCGCCTCGCTGGCGAATGCCGGTGTCGCTTACATCATGCTGAAGGATTGGAGCGAGCGCGGCAAAGGCGAGGACTTGGCGTCGCTCTATACCGGCCTCAACGAAAAGATGAAGGCGGTCAACGATGGCAGCGTTCTGGTGCTGCCGCCGCCGCCCATTCAGGGCATCGGCAATGCCGGCGGGTTCACGCTTCAGATTCTCCTGCGCGACGGCAGTTTCGATCTCGGCAAGCTGGGCAACTCCACGAACGCGATGGTTCAGGCGGCCAGCACGCAGTCGAGCATCCAGCGCGTATCGACGTCGTTCCGCGCCGCCGCACCTCAATATCAGGTGACGATCGACCGCGAGAAGGTGCAGACGCTGGGGCTGACGACCGATCAAGTCTTCCAGACGCTCGCCAGCTATCTCGGGTCAAGCTACGTCGATCAGTTCAACAAGTTCGGGCGCGTCTTCCAGATCTACGTCCAGAGCGACGCCAAATTCCGCATGAGCCCCGACGACATCTTGAGCCTGAAGGTCCGCAATGCGAATGGCGACATGATCCCGCTCGGGACGGTGCTGACCATCACGCCGATCGTCGGACCGTCCCTGATCAGCCTTTATAATTTGTACCCGTCCGCCACCATCGTCGGCATACCGGCCAAAGGCTTTTCGTCCGGCGATACGATTACATTGATGGAAGAGATCGGGGCGAAGACGTTGCCGCCCGGCGTCGGCATGGCTTGGACGGCGCTGTCCTATCAGGAGAAGCTGGTCGGCGGGCAGATCTATTTCGTCTTCGCCTTCGCGCTGCTGCTCGTCTATCTCGTGCTCGCGGGACAATACGAGAGCTGGTACGCGCCGATGTCGGTGCTGTTCGCGGTGCCGTTGTCGCTGATCGGCCCTGTTGCCGTCATGCTGGGGCTGCGGATCGACAACAACCTGTACGTCCAGATCGGTCTGGTGCTGCTCATCGCGCTGTCGGCGAAGAACGCCATTCTGATCGTCGAAGTCGCGCGCGAGTTGCGGGCGGAAGGCAAAAGCATCATGGACTCTGCGGTCGAAGCGGCACGCGCCCGTTTCCGCCCGATCCTGATGACGTCGTTTGCCTTCATCCTGGGTGTCGCGCCGCTGGTGTTCGCGACCGGCGCCGGCGCTTCGGCGCGCAAATCGATCGGCATCACCGTGTTCAGCGGCATGATCGCCTCGACCTGCCTCGCGGTGATCTTCGTGCCGTCGCTCTTCGTCGTCATTCAGCGGTTCGAGGAATGGCGCAAATCGCGGAGCAACG
>DATLJG010000332.1:0-2804 GCA_035538995.1 Hyphomicrobium sp.
TGTTCCGCTTGGATGCTTCAAGAACTGCATCATCCCTGACTGATCTCGATCTCTTTGGTTTCCCCGGCGCGGACCTCGAACGTGGTCTCCTTGCGCTGGCCGTGCGCTTCGAAGCGGACTTTGTAATGACCGGGAGCAAGCAGCGTCGTCGCATCGCCGCCCGTCTTCCGCCACACCGGCGCGCCCTTGCCGTCGATCACTTCCCAATAAATGTCACCCGACAGAGCCAAGTCCTCGGGCGGTTTGAAGCTGACTGTGCCCCCCTCGATCCGAAGCGTGATCGCGGCGGGCTTGCCGCTCTCCAGCGTGACATCCTGCGTCGCCGATAGCGGATAGGCCGCGAGCGACGCGCTGACGCTATAGCGCCCTGGTGGCAGACTGAAGGCCGCATCCGGACCGACCGCGCGCCCAACGCGCGCCCTGTCGCCGTCGAGCCGGTCGATGCGGTAGACGATGCCTTGCGAGGCCGTGGCGGGCGCTCCGGCGACAAGCGTCGATAATTTCAATGGCGTAACTGCAAGCGCCAGCACCTTCGTCACGGTTTCTCCAACTCCAAGCGCGATGCGCTCGCGCACCTCGGCGGCGCCGGAACGGGCGCTGACGTAGTACGTTCCGGACGGAAGCGTGAACATGGCTTTCGCGGCGCGCGATCTTGCGATTTCGCGGCGGCCGGTGGGGCTGTAAGGATCGTCTTCGAAGATCGTGTAGACGATATCGTCGATCGCGGTGTCGTTGGAATCGGACGTTGCGCTCAGTTCAACGCGGCCGGTACCAAGCGCAATCGCGACCGGCTTGTCATCGCCCGCTGCCAGGCTGATCGACTGATGAGCCCGCGCGATCCCGTCTTCAACGGCTATCGTGTAGTTGGCCGGCGGCAGATAGAGATCCGCCGTTCCGTTGCGGCCGATGGCGACCGGCGCATCACCGGACGCGACGGTCAGAATTGCCGTCGGGGACGGCGCACCGCCTTTGCTGGCCGAGGCCGTGATTTTGAGGTGCGCCGCGTCGAGCGGCACGACAATGCTGTCCGCCGCGCCGTTCGAAACCGTGATCCGCTGATGCGCCATCACCGAACCGAGTTGCGCTTCGACATCGTAGCTGCCGGGCGCCAGCTTGGCGCTGATGTCCGGCCCCGTGGTTTGACCGGCGGCGGTCTTTTCACCGGCTTTGAAGATGCGCCAGCGCAGCGGCACCGTGAGCAGCGCACCGTCTTTCGCCAGACTGGCCGAAACGCGCACGCTTGCTCCCGAAGGCGGCGGCGGAGCGACCGGCTTTTTACTCACCAAGGCGCCCGGCGCTGCAGGAGACACGATCGCCAGCTTCATCGCTTCATCGAGCGCTGCATCGAGCCCGTCGGAATCGGTGATGTCGTAGAAACGGCCGCCCGTCGCCTGCGCCACGCACGCCAGCCGGGGTTGATCGGATGCCGGAACGCCGATGCCGATGACTTGGATGGGAACGCCCGGCGACGTCTTCGAAAAATCGCTGGCGACGGCGCATGGATCTTGGCGGCAGTTGTCGGCGGCGTCCCCGACCATCACGATCTGCGCCGGTCGCGACGGGCCGAGCGCGTCGATGGCGACCTTGAGCGCCGCAGTCACCGGGCCAGGCCCGCGCGGGTTGAGCTGGGCGAGCGGGCCGAGAAGCGCATCGCGCGCGCTATCCGGCGGTGCGATGAGCTCGACGTCGCTGCAGTCGCCGCGACGCCGATGCCCAAACGACACCAGCCCGATGCGCGTCGATGACGGCATTTGCAGGATGGCCGCGAGCTTGTCGCGCACGATGTCGATCTTGGGCCGGTTGGCGGGAGCCAGGCGCGCCCACATCGAGCCCGAGCCGTCGACGATGAGCATCGTCGTCGGAGCATCAGCGGCGAACGCGGGCGTTCCCGTAATGCCGAGCAGAGCCGTTAGACCCGCGACAAATTGCAAAAGCCTCAGGCGCATCGTCCCCTCACGCCATCTTCATCTCGATTCCAATTGTAACAGGCGATTGCCTGCGATAGCGAGACGGCGACAGGAACGAAACGGAACAAGGCATGAATCCCTCGATTTTTGAATTTCTTGCGGCACGGCGCTCGGTCAAGCCCGATCGGCTCGCGGAACCTGGACCGACGCCCGAGGAATTGCGGCAGATCCTGACGGTCGGAACGCGCGTGCCCGACCATAAAAAGCTGACCCCTTGGCGGTTCGTCGTCTTCGAGGGGGAAGCCAGAAAGAAGATGGGCGAGGTCTTCGCGAAAGCCTGTGAAAAAGAGGATAAACAACCTCCGTCGCCGGTTCGGCTTGAGCTTGAGCGGGGTCGATTCCTGCGGGCTCCGCTTGTGATCGCCGTTATTTCCTCGATCAAGCCGCGTCCCGGAGCGCCGGAATGGGAGCAGATCCTGTCCGGCGCCGCCGTATGCTTCAATACCTGTCTCGCGGCCAACGCTCTCGGCTTCGGCACGTCATGGATCACCGAGTGGATCGCTTACAGCCCGATGGTGCGCGAAGCGCTGGGTCTGAAGGACTCCGAGCGCATCGCCGGGTTCATCTATGTCGGGCAGCCGATGGAAAAACCGGAGGAGCGTGAGCGTCCGGTGGTTGACGATTTGATCACCCGCTGGCCCGGCTAAGACGGTTTCGGAGCCTCTTAACTTCTTAACGGTCCGTTAAGGGTTTGCGCGGCATTCTCACGAAATGCGTGCTTCGGCCGAGTCGCTTGCGGGATCAGCACCGCATTCCCGGCGCCGGTCGAGGTTCTCAAGAAAATATCATGGCCTTCTCCGCCTGCTTTCCGCGCCGGCTGGGAAGGCCTGTCAGTTT
>DATLJG010000333.1:0-10181 GCA_035538995.1 Hyphomicrobium sp.
GTTCCCTCACTCTATATCGCCGCCGACGAACCTTCCGCACGAACCGACATGGCGCGTCTCGACGTGCTTATTCCTCATCTGAATGTCGGCAGAACGGTCTGTTCCGGCCACTTCTGCCAGCTCGAAGTCCCCGATCAGATCAACGCGATGCTGGCGCGGTTCATTGCGACGACGCTGGATTGATCTGTCGGATGCGGTGTTCGAAGTTCAATTCTGATTACACAGATATGAGTTTGAACATCGCACATAATCTCCGTTGATCTCGAAGTCGCTGTCCAGAAACTGCACGGCATCCGCATTGCGGACTTTAATATGTATGCGTTTCTTTTCGGGGTCGTAATCCTTGAGCCTGCACGAGGTCTCGACATCCAGCACATCACCGGTCTTTTTCACGTCAGAGCTCTCGCAAGAAAAAGCCCTCTGAATGTATTCGAAATTGTTGCCGCAAATTCCCACGACTTGATATTGCTTGGAGTCGAAGCGAGTCATCTTGTCGAGCGCGCCACTGTTCGCCAATTTGCAGTCTGCGGAGGAATGCGCCCAAACTCCAGTCAGATTGGCCAAGGGGGCGGCAGATTCCGGCACATCCACGACTCCCGGCGCTTTGGCACGTCCCGTCGGATCGAACAGCTCGAACTTTCGCGAAACGAGAACTTGCCCGTTGACGGCCAGACCCGCCGTCCATTCTCCAAGGTGTTCCGTGTTCTGAGGACCGTTGAACTCGGTAAAGGCCGTCCGGATGGAGTTTGAATACGACGAGGTAAACACCCAAGGCGCGTCGATATCTTCCCAGCCCGTTCCACCCTCGGAAACTTCGTGCGGGCGCGATGTTTCATAATGGACGACGAGCCGATCGCCGCGATGAATCTTGGGCACAAAGAATTCGTAGCCGATGGCGGCGCCATCCTCCTTCGGCAGCCGGGTCGCCGGCTCGAAACGATAGGTCATGCGGTACTCGTGCAAATCCTCGTTTGCGGAATCCTTGCCCCGTAAGTTGCGAAGCCGTTTCGATGTCATCACCATCCGGCCGTACTGCGTGACTCGAAGCCGAACGTGGCGCCCTTTTTCAGTGACGACGGAAAATGTTTGCGGAAGGCTCACTTCAGGTGTCGAGGCGGCGGGTGGACTGGAGCTGTCGTTCGTCTCCGGAGCATCGACGCGCTCTATGCTTTCGGTGACCTCTTCACCGGCCTCGGCGCAATCCCACTCCGACAGCAATATGTAGACGTCTCTTTGGGTGATGCCGCCGCGACTACCGTGGAGGTTGCCTTTGGCAAATAGCCCCGTGGGAGATTTGACGGTATCGTTGACATAGAACGACCAGCCCGTCCCGACGAAACTACTCCCGTTCGACCATTGTGGATCGATGGCATTGGGAGACGGCGCGCTGAGAATGCGTGCATTGTTGTCTTTCGGGCTGCACAGCGAATTTGCGCTGCAGCTTCCCGATAACATCAGAAACGATGCGATTATAATTGGATAACGCTTCATATTTGCCCGAGCTCGCAATGGAGTGACAAGACAATCCATCAGATTACGGACGAAGAAAATACATCCTTTTGGGTGTTGTTAATCGGCGCGAGTGATCCCCGGCCTTCGACGCGACTCCTTTATTGGGCGCGGGCGACTCCCCTTAGGGGAGCCGGCCGCACGCGCGGCGGGTTTATGCCGCCGAAGGCATCGGCAGACACTCCATAACTTCGATCCGGTCGCCGGGGAAGATCGTGAAGTGCGGGTGATTGAGGAATAATTTCGCGGCCTCGTCCTGAGAGTTGGCTTTCACGACCATCCAGCCGCCCAACTCGTTGCGCGTATCCGAGATGCCGTTCTTGTCGGTGCGCTTCGTTTTGCCGAGGGGCGAGCCCATTTCGCCGACGACGGCTTTATGGTCCGCGACCCATTTGTGCCACGCCTCAAGTCCGCGTTTTTCCCGTTCTTTCCGCTCAGCTTCGGGCATCGCTTTCCACGCCTCCATCCCTTCCGGCTTGCCCAGGAAAATAGCGAGATAGTTTTTCATTTCGAAGCTCCGAGGTTTTTGAAATTTGCTTGTCGTATAATCCCAAGACGAACGGCGGCCAGACGTTCCGACAGGGCTTTGAAGATTTTTACGACCCGGGGTGTTCTGCCGACCGCGCGCACTTGATGATGCCGCACGCTACCCTGCGGGGAGCCTTGCAAGTCGCGGCGGGATAAGGAGAAGTGTGCGGCCGGTTCGGTGGGCGGGTTTGGCGGAACGGTTAATCGCGAAAGGCCCGATTGAGATTTAAGGTCCGCACGAAAGCCCGGTTGCTGAACGCCAAACAGATATCGTCTTACAGCTTTCGCTTCGTCGATTAACTGCGAAAATCCATTGACGCCCATGTCGCGTGCGAGCAATTTCAAGGGTCTGCTTAATGCAAGTTTTAAGCAGTTCCGTTTTTAAATTGCGTGCAGCACTTTAGCTTCCTTTTCTACATTCGAGCAATTTTCCAGCGCCCGCTGATTTCATTCCGCGTGCGCCGTCCTTAGCCAACGACACTCGAAAGCACGTCACGCTCATTTTCTCGGCAATACCGTATCACTCCGCACGTCACCGGCGCATGGGGCAACAACGGATGTCACGGGTACACACCTGGAGGGAACCAGACGATGGCCCAGAAAGGACCCCGCCATGCCAAGCAACGACAAAGACTCGCAAGATCCATCAATTGATATTGCACTCGATCGCAGAAATGTTCTGCTTAGCAGTGCTTCGCTCCTCGCATTAGCCGCGACCGGAGCAGCAAGCGCTCAAGCTCAGACGGAGACACCGCAACCCGCGCCTGCAGCACCGCGCGGCGGGCAGCCGAACATCCTCGTCATCATGGGAGACGACGTCGGCTGGTTCAATATCGGCGCTTACCATCGGGGCATCATGTCGGGAAAGACGCCGAACCTCGACAAGCTTGCGTCCGAAGGCATGATGTTCACGGATTACTATGCCGAGGCGAGTTGCACGGCCGGACGCGCGAGTTTCATCACTGGCGAAATTCCGCTGCGAACCGGGCTAACGACCGTGGGGCAGGCTGGCGCCGACGTCGGAATGCCCGACAAGGCCGCGACGATCGCCGCAGCTCTCAAGGCGCAAGGCTACGTCACGGGGCAATTCGGAAAGAACCATCTCGGCGATTTGAACAAGTACCTGCCGACGCTGCACGGCTTCGATGAATTCTTCGGCTATCTGTATCATCTCGACGCGATGTCGGACCCCTACTGGTATTCGTTCCCGAACGATCAGGCTTATCGCGACAAAGTTGGGCCGCGAAATTTACTGCACACGTGGGCGACGGACGTTGACGATCCGACTGAAATGCCGCGATGGGGCAAAATCGGCAAACAGAAAATCCAGGACGAAGGCCCGTTGGCGCCCTATCCCGATATGACCAACGTTCCGAACATGCACGACATTACGCCGAAGGCGAAATACGACATGGGAACGTTCGACGAGGTCCTCGTCAAAGCGTCCTCCGACTTCATGGACAAGGCCAAGAAGGACGGCAAGCCGTTCTTTGTCTGGCACAACACAACGCGCATGCACGTCTGGACATTCCTGTCGCCGGAGTACCAGGCGCAGATGAACAGCACGACAAACTACGGGCTTGAAGAAGCCGGCATGGCGCAGATGGACGATAATATCGGTGCTCTCCTCAAGCACCTCGACGACATTGGAGAAGCGGACAACACCATCGTTGTCTTCACGACCGACAACGGCGCCGAAGTCTTTACGTGGCCCGACGGCGGCATGACGCCGTTCAAAGGAACGAAGGGGACCGTAATGGAAGGCGGTTTCCGCGCTCCCTGCATCGCGCGTTGGCCGGGCCATATCAAACCGGGCAAAGTCGAGAACGGCATCTTCTCGGCGCTCGACTGGTTCCCGACGCTCGTTGCCGCCGGCGGCAATGCCGAAATCACCAACCAACTGCTGCAGGGTGCGACGTTGGGCGACCGCACCTACAAAAACCATCTCGATGGCTACAATCAGCTCGACTTGCTGGAAGGAAAAGGGCCGTCGACCCGCCACGAATTCTTCTACTTTGGCGGTCCTCAGCTCGGTGCGATCCGCATCGATGACTTCAAGTTCCAGTTCTATCAGCAGCCCGGAGGCTGGCCCGGCGCGAAAGTCACGACCGATATGCCGACCATGGTCAACCTTCGCCAAGACCCCTTCGAGCGGACGCCGTCGACTGGTGGCCAGAGTCTCAACGATCTCGGCGGCGGATACATGAACGACTTCTACGCTCGCGAATTCTGGCGCTTCGTCAGTGTACAGGACGAGGTCAAGAAGCTTGCCCTGACGGCGATCGATTATCCGCCGATGCAGGATCCTGCGTCGTTCAATTTGGACGCCGTGAAAAAGCAGATCGATACGGTGCTGAAGAACAAGATGGGACAGTAGACGACGCGCCGGTGGGCGAGGATATCGCCCACCGTGGGCAAATGAGAAAGAGGTTGGCTCTTATCCGAGGCGATGATGGCGTCCAACGAACAAGACCGATCGAAGCTCGTTTCCCGGCTGTTACGCTTTACCGAACGCATCGACGAATTCGACAGTCCGGATCATGTCCTCAATGCCCTTCACGACGCCACACACGAGGTCAGCGGCTTGAACGTCTTGGGAGCTTTGCTCCTCCCGTTACGATGGGGAGACATCGAGGCGATCGAGATCGGAAAAACGGTATTTTTGCATAAGAGCGCTCCCAAAGGCTGGTGGGATGAGCAAATGGAGCTCACGAAAATCAATCCCGGCGCCGGAGCGGTGCTGGCAAGGCTCGCGCTTGCTCCTTACACGATGTCTGAAACAATGCAGCGGCTTGAGCCGATCGGCGTTGACCGTTGGCCGTTCGAACTCGCACTGAAATATGGGATGCGGGATCGATTGACGTGTCCCGTCGGCGGCCGCTGGATTGTCGTCTATTGGTCCCGACATTCGCTCACGCAGCGCCTTCGAGCCGAGACACGCGCGCTGCTGCTTCTCGCTGCGACCTTCGCCGCCATTCGCCTTCAGAAATTGATCGCACCCAACCCAAGCCGACTGGGAAAGGGCGTTTTGCTGACGCCGCGCGAACTGGCTGTTTTGAGGCTGCTTTCCAACGGCAAGCGCATTCGAGAGAGCGCTAGCCTTCTCGGGTTGGGACAGGAAACGGTGCGGAGTCATTTAAAGAAGGCGCAAGCCAAGCTCGGGGTCAACGATAACGCCCACGCCGTCGCCCAAGCGATACGCCTTCAGCTTATCCCGTAAGTGAAGTCTCCCCCAAACCGGGGATGCCATTCGATAAACGATAAGCCACCTTACGATCGCTCATCGTGCCGGCGGGAAGTCGAAGCGGACGGAACGTGCGACGGCAAGAACTGGTCCGGGGGGACAGTTCTGGGATGATGCCAAGTAGGCCGGCAATCTGCGCGTATCGCGCGAAATCCCGGCTCAAGCCCTCCCCAAGTTTTTGCGTGAATAGTCCACAGCAATTCACGAAAAACTTGGGGAGCGGCGAAACGCCTTCAGATCAATTTTCAACCCATCCCCCACCATTCTCCCCCACTCCACACGCCGACCTCGTCGCCCTCGCCCGCCTCCGCTAGCTCCACAAGCTCCGCGTACACGGCGCGGGTGCAGAGCGCTTCCAATCTTCCGCGCACGAGGACGTAGGGTTTCAGGCCGCCGTCGGGGCCGGACTGCTCGAAGCGCAGCGGGTGCTCGGCATCGACCGTCACGACATCATCGACGTTGGTGCGGAAGGTCAGCGTCTGGTTGCGGCCTTCGCCCGATACCGCCATCTCGACAGCGAGGAACGGCGCGTCCTCGACTTCGACGTCGACCTTCTCGGCAGGCGTGACGAGATAGGTTTTGCCGTCGTCGTCTTTGCGCAGGATCGAGGCGAAGAGCTTGACGAGCGCGATGCGTCCGATCGGGCTGCCCTGATACATCCAGGTGCCGTCGCGGCGGATCTTCATGCCGATATCGCCGCAGTAGGGCGGGTTCCATTTCTCGACCGGACGCGCGCCCGCCTCGCCGCTTGCCGCTGCATCGCGCATCAAGGCTTCCAGACCTGTGGATGATGTTTTCGGGGTATCGGTCACGGGGGCGATTTCATCAGCCTTATCGGGCACCTGGACGGGATCTGTCATCACGTCGAATTGGTGCCTTATCCTAACGTAACATTCACTTGACCCTATGAGGACCGGGCAGGATCGTCTAGGCTTAGCTGCCGGGAACGATACAGCTCGGCCCTTTGTTTCCAATGGAAAATTTGCCGAGCGAGATCGCAATCCATGAGCAACGTCGTCGAGACCCATACCGATATCGTGCCCCGGCTCGAGGCCGCCGCCGAACGCGCGCAGCGGGCGCATAAAGCCGCCGCGTCGGTCATCTTCGGTCAGGACGAAGTCATCGAGCGCACGCTGATCACCATTCTGTCGGGCGGGCACGCGCTTCTCATCGGCGTGCCGGGTCTCGCCAAGACGCTGCTGGTCGAGACGCTCGGCAAAGTTCTGGGGCTCGACGCCAAGCGCATTCAGTTCACGCCGGACTTGATGCCGTCCGACATCATCGGCTCGGAAGTGCTGGAAGAAGAACCCGGGCGCGGACGCTTGTTCCGCTTCATCAAGGGACCGATCTTCACGCAGCTTCTGATGGCCGACGAAATCAACCGCGCCTCACCGAAGACGCAGTCGGCGCTGTTGCAGGCGATGCAGGAACATCATGTCACCGTCGCCGGGCAGCGGCACGATACGCCAGCACCCTTTCACGTTCTCGCGACGCAGAACCCGCTGGAACAGGAAGGCACGTATCCGCTCCCCGAAGCACAGCTCGACCGCTTCCTGTTGCAGATCGACGTCGGCTATCCAGACATGAACGCCGAGCGGCGGATGCTTTATGCGACGACCGGCACCGAAACGGCGAAAGTCGAAGCGGTGATCTCGGCGCAGGATTTGATGGCGACGCAGCGTCTGGTACGGCAGATCCCGGTTCCCGATAAAGTCGTCGAAGCCATCCTGAAGCTGGTGCGCTCGGCGCGTCCGGGGACGGGCGCCAATGCCGAGACGGATCGCTTCGTCGCCTGGGGCCCCGGCCCGCGCGCCAGTCAGGCGCTGATGCTGGCGGTGCGCGCCAAGGCGCTGATCGATGGACGCCTGGCGCCGTCAGTCGATGACGTCATTGCGCTCGCAGAGCCCATTTTGAAGCACCGCATGGCGTTGACGTTCGCTGCCCGCGCCGAGGGCGAGGATCTCAATCGCATCATCGCGCGCCTCGCTGCGTCGGTGGAGTAATCGCGAATGGCGGGCCCCCGAGGGCAACGACCCAGCGTAAGCAATGAAAGCCGACATGTCCTGGCGCTCGAACGCGAGGCGGTCAGCCTCGTCGATCGCATGCCGGAGCTGCTGATGGAGGCGGATCGCATCGCTTCCACGGTGGCGCAAGGCATTCACGGGCGGCGGCGCGCCGGACCGGGCGAAACGTTCTGGCAGTTCCGGCAATATCAATCGGGCGAGAACGCCTCGCTGGTCGATTGGCGGCGGTCGGCCGGTTCCGATCATCTTTATATCCGCGAACGCGAGTGGGAGGCGGCGCACACGCTGCATCTGTGGCCCGACATTTCGCCGTCGATGAATTTCCAGAGCCACATCGCACCGGTTTCGAAGCGCGACCGCGTGCTGGTTCTGACGCTGGCGGCCGCCGAGTTGCTGGTGCGCGGCGGCGAGCGCGTGGCGCTGCTGGCGCAGATGGCGCCAACCGCCAGCCGTAACGCCGCGACGCGGATCGCTGAGACGATCGCCGCCAACGCGACTTCAGAATTGTCGGGCAAGAGCCTGCCGCCGCATGCCGCCCTCAGCCGATTTTCGGGACTGATCCTGTTCAGCGATTTCCTGGCCCCGGTGACTGTCATCCGCGAGCGTCTGGAAGAATTTGCCGGGCATGGTGTCGCCGGACATATGGTGCAGGTCATCGATCCGGCCGAGGAGACGCTGCCGTATCAGGGGCGCGCCGAATTCCAGAGCCCATCCGGCGATCAGCGTTGGGTTGCCGATCGCGTCGAGGCGTTGCGCCCGAGATATCAGGCGCGCTTCGCCGCGCACCGCGCCGAGCTTGCTGAAATGGCGAAGCGGTTCGGCTGGTCGTTCCTCGCGCATCATACCGACCGCCCGGCGTCCGAGCCGCTGCTGTCGCTGCTGATGCGGCTGCAAGGTTCGGCGAGCGGCTATAAGTGGATGTCGGCAAGCTCCGACGCGACGGAGCGGGCATCATGAGCTTCGGCCCCCTCGCCTTTCTCAATCCGTGGCTGCTGGCTGCCCTGGTGACTCTGCCCGTCATTTATTGGCTGCTGCGCGCCGTGCCGCCCCGCCCGACGCAGATCGAATTTCCACCGACGCGCATTCTGGTCGGACTCGAAAACGAGGAGAAGACCGCCGAGAAGACGCCGTGGTGGCTGACGCTCATGCGTCTCATCGCGGCGACGTTCGTCATCCTGGCGCTGGCGGAACCGGTGCTCAATCCGTCGCGCGACGTGGCGTTTTCGGGCGAGGGCCCGATTGTCGTGTTCGTCGATAACGGCTGGGCGGCGGCGTCGCGCTGGCCGGAGCGCGTCAACATGATCGACCGCATCATTTCGCAGGCCGAAAGCAAGCGCCGCTCCGTGATCATCGCCAGCACGGCGACGGCGGGCAAGGCGCCCGTTTTAAAGATCCAGTCTCCGACCGATGCGCAGAGCACGGCCGCTGCTCTTGTACCGGAGCCGTTCGCGCCGAACCGATCGGCGGCGGTGGCGGCCTTGCAGACGGCGCTCAATGACGCCGGCGCCAAGGACCCGAGCATCATCTGGTTGCAGGACGGCATCGATCATCACTCGAATGCGCGCGACATCGCGACGAAGCTCGCGGCGCTGGCCGGAAACGGAACGTTCGCCGTGCTCGACGAGACGAAAGGTCATGAAGCCCTCGGCCTTGCCGCCAAACTCGGCGAGAAGGGCAAACTCGAAGCGACGGTCATGTCGCCCGGCGGACCGGCGCGCGACGGCAGCGTCTATGCCTATTCCGCACGCAGCGAACGGCTCGGCGAAGCGCCGTTCAAGCTGGCGGCCGGTGCGCGTTCCACGACGGTTTCATTCGAGCTGCCGCTCGAACTGCGCAACCAAGTGGCGCGTCTTGAAATCGCCGGTGACCGGTCGGCGGGGAGTGTCAGTCTGATCGATGCGGCAACGCAATGGCATCGGGTCGGGCTTCTGTCGGGCGAAAGCCGCGAGGAAGCGCAGCCGCTGCTGGCGCCGCTCTACTACATCGAGAAAGCGCTGAAGCCGTACGCCGATCTCGCCGTCGCCAAGAACGCCAATCTTTCGCAAGGGCTCGATGCCGTTTTCAAACAGAACATCTCCGTTCTAATGCTCGCCGACATCGGCACCTTGACGGGCGAAACGGCGCGGAAGGTCGACG
This sequence comes from Hyphomicrobium sp., assembly GCA_035538995.1. Taxonomy (GTDB): domain Bacteria; phylum Pseudomonadota; class Alphaproteobacteria; order Rhizobiales; family Hyphomicrobiaceae; genus Hyphomicrobium_B. The sequence goes on from DATLJG010000333.1 coordinate 9,442, forward strand.
ACTTCGTGAAGCGCGGCGGTCTGCTCGTCCGCTTTGCGGGACCACGGCTTGAAAAGGCCGGGGACGATTTGCTGCCCGTCGCTCTGCGTAGCGGCGGCCGCTCTCTTGGCGGCGCGCTGTCGTGGTCGACGCCGCAGCCGCTGGCAGCCTTCGACGAGAACAGTCCCTTCGCAGGGCTCGCCATTCCCAAGGACGTCACCGTCAATCGGCAGGTGCTGGCCGACCCTTCGGAATTGACACCGGACGTCGAGATCTGGGCGCGGCTTCAGGACGGCACGCCGCTCGTGACCGCGACGAAGCGCGGCAACGGACGCCTCGTTCTGTTTCACGTGACCGCAAATTCCGACTGGTCGAACCTGCCGATGTCCGGGCTTTTCGTTGATATGCTGCGCCGCCTGTCCACGATGGGCGCCATCGGCGCGTCCGAAGCGCAGAACACCAGCGGCAACGAAACCGATGCCAATGCAAACAACGTGGCGAACAACGCTTCAGATGCCAACGTGCTGGCGCCGCTGAAAACGCTCGACGGTCTCGGCACGCTTCGCAATCCGCCGCCGACGGCCGAGCCGCTCAAGGCGTCCGAACTGGAGAACGTCGAACCCAGCTATGAACATCCGCCCGGCTATTATGGGCAATCGGCGAGCCCGCGCGCGCTCAATGTCCTGACGCCGAAGAGCGCGCTTGTTCCGTTTCCCAATCTTCCGGCCTCCGTTAAGCGCCTCTCGTACGACAACGCTGCG
>DATLJG010000334.1:0-1618 GCA_035538995.1 Hyphomicrobium sp.
GATATTGATTCCCTTGTGACCGAGTACCTTCACGGCGCGGGTCGCCTCGGCAACCGCATTGTCGACTCCGATATCGATGGGGTCGACTGAAGCGATGGCAATAAGCCTATCCGGCGCGGTGGCGGCGACGGCCGCCAGCTCATCATTGCCGACACGAACGCCCGGTACGCTGCGAGCAACCATCACCGCCGCGGTGATTCCTGCGTTGTTCATCTCCGCGACGAATCCCTTCGCGTCACGAGCGCGCGCAAAATGGTCGATCTCTAGGGCGCCAACTCGCTTGTTGAGCCAGCGCACGACTTCGTATTCCGGCGTCGAAGGCGTCGAACCGAAGAATTTATGCAGAAAAGCCGGGCGGCTTCGCATGTCGATTACTGGCCGAGCACTGCGAGACAGCATTGTGTTTCCCTTTGTTTACGTCGTTGCTGATGTTGCGGATCGCCGCCTGACTGCTCAACACCCGTAGCGGTGCAGATTACTGGCCCTTCCAGTTTCGGCATGCGAGAACGACGCTATTCTGGCGGGCAAGAGACTGCGAAAAAATTTGAAATTTCGGATCAGGCTATAGTTCGATCCTAATTCGCATGCCCGCGGCCAACGTCGCGCACGTTCCACCTTCTGCATGCTGCACGCGCGTTTCGGCCATCACTGCGTAGCTAAGTGATTTTCAATTGCAGTATTGGGCGCATCTATTTTCAGCCGGTTCGATAGCGGACTTATCGAACGGCGGGCCGCGATGCGTGAAGCGAGTTCGGGAGCGACGGCTTGCGAAAGCATCCACGATGTTCGCCTGCCGCCGTCGTTCGCAAGTTTCTCTCAACACTGGAATTGAGATTTTTAATCCTCGCTCCGACTTCGATCGTTTATGTTGATCAAGCGGTAATATGTGGGGCGCGCGGACGTGATAACGATTCTCGGGATCGGATTACTGGCTGGCTTTTTGATCGGGAGCGTTGGGATCGGGGGCGTCATTATCGTGCCGGCCCTAACGTACCTGATGGATATCGACATACAGTTTGCGATTGCTGCGGCTTTGATGGGCTTCATACTCACCGGCATCGTTGGAACGATCCAGTATGAAAGACAGGGCTCTATCCAGTGGAGCTCGGCGTGGGTTCTCGTTGCGGCCGCTATTCCCGCTGCCCTAGTAGGCAGTCTGATCGTTCAGATGGTGAGTCCGCTGCTGCTGAAATGTCTAATCGGGGGGCTCGCCGCGGTATCAGGGTTTCAAGCAATCTTCGCGGGTGAATTAGTTGAGGGTGCTCCAGCATCGGCTCTGTCGTCAGGACGACTGGCATCCGCCGCCGCGTTCACGAGCTTCTTTTCCACCGCAAGCGGCACGGGTGGGCCGCTTCTTCTCGTTCCGATTCTGATGTGGCTACAGCAGCCGCTTCTTGGGGCCATCGGTCTGAGCCAAGTCATTCAGCTTCCGATTTCGATCGTCGCGACGTTGAGCAATCTGGCAATGGGAACAGTCAATCTTTATTTGGGAGGCCTGTTGGCCATAGCGCTATCGGTGGGCTGCTGGTTTGGCGCATCCGTTGCGCACAAACTCCCGGCGAAAGTGTTGAAGATCAGTGTTTCTTGTTTGCTGATATGGATCGGCGCCGCAATCTTT
>DATLJG010000335.1:0-3790 GCA_035538995.1 Hyphomicrobium sp.
CAAACGTTTCCTAATTTTAAATTCGCGGAAACATCCAGGAAATGTGCGCACCGGCATGATCGCTTTGTCTTTGGGGGAAATGAGGCATGGGCCTCGCTCGAACTCTTAAAGGAACAGGCGATCATGGAATTCCCGAAAACAGACGTTAAAAAAACGCAAGAGTCCGGCGACGGCTCGTCGACCCTCAAGACAGTGGTTAAAGTTGCGGGTATGGCGACAGCCGGTAGTGCGGCGATTGCATTTCTCGTCGCGGCTGCTGTCGCACCTAATACTGCCAAACTACCTTCATCGCTGGCGTTCAGCACATCGGCAATCGCGGCGGAAGCTGCCAGTCCGTCCTCTGCGACAATGCCGAGCTTCGCCGATCTCGTCGAAAGGGTGAAGCCGGCGGTCGTTTCCGTCTATGTGCGCTCCGAAGAAAAAATGCCGTTGACGTCATGGAATGGCAATCCAAACGGCAACGGCGGTCAAGATGGTCCGCAAGGGCCGTTCAAGTTCTTCTTCGGGCAGGGTGGCAATCAGCAGTTCAATTTCCCGAACATGCAGCAATCGCCACAAGTCGTGCGCGCGCAAGGATCCGGCTTTTTCATCAGCGGCGACGGCTATCTCGTGACGAACAATCACGTCGTCAAGGATGCCAAGAAAGTCGAGGTCAAAACGACTTCCGGCGAGACGTACAAGGCCAAGGTCATCGGAACCGATCCGAAGACGGATCTGGCGCTGCTGAAGGTCGACGCGTCGAAAGAGTTTCCGCATGTCGCGTTTGCATCGTCAACGCCGCGAGTCGGTGATTGGGTGATCGCGATGGGCAACCCGTTCGGCCTCGGCGGCACGGTGACGGCGGGTATCGTATCGGCGCAGGGCCGGGATATCGGCAGCGGTCCGTACGATGATTACATACAGATCGACGCGCCGGTGAATTCCGGCAACTCCGGCGGTCCGAGTTTCAATCTCAAGGGTGAAGTCGTCGGCATCAACACCGCGATCTATACGCCGTCCGGCGGTTCGGTTGGCATCGCCTTCGATATTCCGGCCGCGACGGCGAAGTCGGTGACGGATGCGCTGAAGGCGAACGGCAAGGTGACGCGCGGTTGGATCGGCGTGACCATTCAGCCGGTGACCTCCGACATTGCCGAAAGCGTCGGGCTGAAGGAGGCGAGTGGTGCGATCGTCGATGAGCCGCAGTCGGGCAGTCCCGCAGCCAAGGCGGGCCTCAAGACCGGAGACGTGATCACGCATTTCAATGGCGCAGTTGTCAAAGACTCGCGCGATCTTGCTCGCAAGGTCGGTGGCGTCGCGCCAGGTGAGACCATCCATCTGACCGTCATCCACAGTGGGAAAGAACGCGCTGTCGATATCGTCGCCGGTACGTACCCATCCGATACCGTGGCGCTCAATGACGATGGTGGGTCCAGTCCGACCGCCGCCTTGGGCATGACGCTCGCTCCGTCGAATGACGTTGCCGGTGCAAAGGCCGATGGCGTCGTCGTGCTCGGCGTTAATCCCGCAGGTGTCGCTTCCGAGAAGGGCGTGCAGCAGGGCGACGTGATCACGGCAGTCGGCGGCAAATCCGTCACCGAGCCGAACGATATCAACAACGCGATCCACTCAGCCAAGAATGAAGGCAAGACCGCAATTCTTCTGCACATGAAGACTGCCAATGGCAGCCGCTTCGTAGCACTTCCGCTTAACGGCTAAACCGCCAAACAAAAATCAATCGGCGCGGGTCAGATCTGGCCCGCGCCGATTTTATTGTCTTCGACCTGAGTGACCTCAGGCGATGGTGTCGCCCATCGGGATGCTCCGCAGCCGCTTTTTCGATGCCGCGAAGATCGCATTCGCGAGCCCGGCTATCATCGGGGCGACGGCCGGTTCACCGATGCCGCCCGAATGTGTGCCGTGAGGCGCGTCGATGATGTGTACGGTGACCTTCTCGGGATAGTTGCTCATCCGCACGACATTGTAGTCGGTGAAGTTCGATTGCTCGACCGCGCCGTTTTTGAAGGTGATGCCGCTGTATAGGGCATTCGACATTCCCATCACGGCTGCGCCTTCCAGCTGCGAACGGATGCGCTCCGGGTTGACGTAAAGACCGCAGTCAACGGCGGTCGTGACTTCCGGCACCCGGATTTTCCCGTCCTTATCGATTTTGGCGTGGACGACCGTTGCGACGTAGCTCGACCATGCGCAATGGGCGGCGATGCCAAGGCCTTCCCCGTCGGGAAGTTTCTTGCCCCAGCCGGCTTTCTCGGCCGCGATGTTGATGACGTTTATCAGCCGGGCGGTGTCGATCGGGAAAGCTTCGTACGGATCGCCGTAGTTCCAGAAGTCTTTCGGGAAGCCCAACGCCTTCGGGTCGAGCTTACGCGGCGCGCCGACGAGTTCGAGCAGGAAATCCTTCGGATCGCGTCCGAGCTTATCGGCAAGTTCGCAGACCGCCGACTGCACCGCGAACGTATGCGGCTGAGTCGAGACCGAGCGATACCAGCCGATGCGCGTGTGCGCCATCGCCTTACCGTTTTCGCAACGCACGTTCGGAATGTCGAACGGCGTGTTGACGAGGCCCATGCCGTCCTCGATCGGGAACGAGTGTCCGTCGTCCTTCTTGAAGGTCGAGATGATTGACGGAGCGACGCTGCGATGACGCCAGCCGGTTACCTTGCCATGATCGTCGATCGCGGCTTCGATGCGTTCGACGGAGACGGTGTGATAGAACGCATGCTGAATGTCGTCCTCGCGTGTCCATTGCAGCAGGATCGGCGTGCCGTTGTGCTTCTGCGAGATGTGCGCCGCCTCGACCATGTAATCCCAGTTGGATTTGCGGCCGAATCCGCCTCCGAGAAGCGTGACGTTCACCGTGACGTTCTCCAACGGTATTTTGAGAGCGGCGGCGATGTCCTTGCGAGCGCCCCAAGGGCTTTGGGCCGGAGCCCACACCTCGGCCTTGCCGTTCGTCACATGCGCCACGCAGACAAGCGGCTCCATCGGCGCCTGGACCATGTGCTGCGCATGGTAGTCGGCGGTGAAGACCTGCTTCGCCTTCGCGAATGCAGCGTTGACGTCGCCCTGGTCGCGAAGGACCTTTCCGGGCTGCGCCGCCGTCGCTGTCATTTCCTTATCGTATTCGGGTGAATTGTAGCTGGCGTTCGGGCCGTTCTCCCATTCCGTGACCAGAGCCTCGCGACCCCGGATAGCGGCATAGGTGGAGTTGGCGACGATGGCGACGCCACCCAGAATGCTGAAGACACGCGGGACGGTGAAAACGCCTTCGATTTCGTAAACGGCTTCAACGCCCGGCACCTTCAACGTCTCGGAGGCATCGTAGCTCTTGAGTTTGCCGCCTAGCACCGCGGGCCGCACCATTACGGCGTATTTCATGCCGGGTAGGCGAACATCGGCGCCATATTGAGCTTTGCCCGTGGTGATGTCGTGCAGATCGGCGATCTGGAAGTTACCTTTGCCGATCAGCGTGAACTCGTCGGGCGTCTTGTAGAGAAGCGTTTGCTGCGCCGGCACCGGCAATGTCATCGCCAGGGCGGCGAGTTCGCCAAAGCCGAATGATTTGCCGGTTTCCTTGTTGTCTGCATCCAGCAGGTAAACGCGGTGGTTTCTGGCGCGGCAGAGCGGAGATTCGACATCCCACTTAATAGCGGCCGCGGTCTCAAGCATGTGCCGCATCGAGGCGCCGCATGTGCGCATGGCCTGAATGAAGTGGCGCATACTGCGGGAACCATCGGTGTCCTGGTTGCCGTAGCGCGGCTCATCGCCCGCGGCCTGGGTGAGGCGCACG
>DATLJG010000336.1:0-2705 GCA_035538995.1 Hyphomicrobium sp.
GGCTGAAGCGCTGAAAGCCGAAGGCGCCAACGTCGTCCGCATCATCACCGTCGTCGATCGCCTCGACGGCGCGATGGAAACCTTCTCCAACGCCGGCTTCGGCTTCACGCCCCTGCTGACGCTGGAAGATTTTCGAAGCTAGCTCGTCCTGACGTCATGGCTGGGCTTGACCCGGCCATCCAGAGTCGCGCGCAACGCTCTTCGAATGCCCTGGTCGGCCGCCTCGCCTGCACAGTCACCTTGCTCAAGAGCAATAACCCATCCTTCTCTCGTCATCCCGGCGCAGGCCGGGATCCGTCCAAGCTTGGAATTTGCAGTGAAATTTAGGCCTGGATGGATCCCCGCCTCCGCGGGGATGACGGAATACGGAATTTGGAACACCGCATCCCGCACGCTTCGGCGGCATCACCCCAAATGCCTCGTCAAAAATTCGCGCACACGCCCCCAAGCCTCCTCTGCGCAATGACGATCGTGTACCGTGCGCTGCTCGTTCATGAAGGCATGGCCCGCGTCGTAGCGATAGGCTTCAAACGGCTTGCCGGCCGCCTGCATCGCCGCTTCGAAAGCAGCGACCTTCTCCGGCGTCACGAAATCGTCGTCGTTCGCGAAGTGTCCCTGCATCGGGACCTTCACGTCCGCCGGTTTCGCCACGTCCTCCGGGGCCAAGCCATAGAATGAAATCGCTGCGGAAAGTTCGGGAACGCGGACGGCGGCAAGCGCGGCAACCGCGCCCCCCATGCAGAAACCGCAGATAGCGACCTTGGGACTCGCCTTCAGCAGAAACTGCGCGGCGCCACGCACGATCTGATCCGTCGCATCCAAAAAATTGAGCGAGTTCATTTCAGCGAAGGCCGCATCGATGTCGTGATACGGAATGACCGTTCCCGCATAGAGATCCGGCGCAAGGGCGTCGTAACCGGCAAGCGCGAAACGATCGCAGATGCCCTTGATCTGGTCCTGCAGACCCCACCATTCCTGAATAACGACGACGCCGGGCGCATTCGCCTTCGCGGCGCTCGCGAGATACCCTTCGGCCGGTTGACCATCGGGGCGCGTGAATGAAATTCGGGTACCCATTTGCCGCCGTCTCCATCGTTCTGTGTCAGTTCGGCGGCATGTTTATGCGCCGCCACCAGGATGATCAACGCTTTGCGGCACGAAAGGTTGACCTAAGCAAAACCCCACTCCATGGCCGGGCTTGACCCGGCCATCCAGGATTGTCGCCCCAGTGTCAAACTGTGATTCTGGATGGCCGCCTCGGAGGGCGGCCATGACGTGGTGGGAAAAGAGTACCTTAAACGTCATCCCCGCGCAGGCGGGGATCCGTCCAAGTATCGACGTCATCGGAACCATCGGCTTGGATAGATCCGGCCTTCGCCGGGATGACGATTTGAGAAAGCAAAAAATTTCCGGATCCAAGTAAAACGAGACGCAGTCGGCGTGCTCGTTTTACTCCGCCGCCACGGAACGGCCGCTCGAGGGGCCCGCCTCGACAACATCGGCATCGACGTAGCGCACGAACTTCGCGAAGTTGTTGTGGAACATGCCTGCGAGCTTGGCCGCCGCTTCGTCATAGGCCGCCGGATTGCGCCATGTGTCTCGCGGCGTCATGACCTTGCTGTCGACACCGGGCAATGCCAGCGGAACCTCAAATCCAAAGACCGGATCGACGCGCATCGGCTGCCGTTTCAGGTCGCCCGACAGCGCCGCATCGAGCAGCGCCCGCGTCACCTTGATCGGCATCCGTGTGCCTTCGCCGTGCTTGCCGCCGGTCCAGCCCGTGTTGACGAGCCAGCAATCGACATCATGCTCGGCAATCAGCTGACGCAGCAGGTTTCCGTAAACGCTCGGATGTCGCGGCATGAACGGCGCGCCGAAACACGTCGAAAACGTCGGCTGCGGCTCCGAACCCATACCTTTCTCAGTCCCCGCGACTTTGGCCGTGAAGCCCGACAGGAAATGATACATGGCCTGACTCGGCGTCAGCTTCGCGATCGGCGGCAGAACGCCGAACGCATCCGCCGTCAGCATGACGACGTTTTTCGGATGGCCCGCCGTGCCAGTCGGGCTTGCGTTGGCGATGGCATCGAGCGGATAGGCAGAGCGCGCATTCTCTGCGAGGCGATTATCGTCGAAATCCGGAATGCGCGTCGCCGGATCGATGACGACATTTTCGAGCACCGTCGCGAAACGGTTGGACGCCTGCCAGATCTCAGGCTCCGCCGTCTTCGACAGGCGGATCGTCTTGGCGTAGCAGCCGCCCTCGAAATTGAAGATGCCCTTTTCCGACCAGCCGTGCTCGTCGTCTCCCAGAAGTTCGCGTCTCGGATCGGCGGAAAGCGTTGTCTTGCCGGTCCCCGAAAGCCCGAAGAACACGGCTGAATTGCCATCCTTTCCGACGTTCGCCGAGCAGTGCATCGGCATGACGCCCTTCGCCGGCAAAATGTAATTGAGAAATGAGAAAACGCTTTTCTTGATTTCGCCCGCATAACTCGTGCCGCCGATCAGCACGAGGCGCTTCGTGAAATTGCAGGCGACGACTGTTTCCGTTCGCGTGCCGTGGCAGTGCGGCGCGGCGCGAAAGCTCGGCAGATCGACGACGGTGAATGCCGGTACGAAGCTCTCGAGTTCGGCAGCTTCAGGCCGTCGCAGAAGATGGCGAATGAAAAGCGAGTGCCACGCATACTCGGTCACGATGCGCGTGT
>DATLJG010000337.1:0-4552 GCA_035538995.1 Hyphomicrobium sp.
GAGCTGGCGGCCGTCGCCGCCACCGCGCCGGATAGGCTTATTGCCATCGCTTCAGTCGACCCCATCGATATCGGAGTCGACAATGCGGTTGCCGAGGCGACCCGCGCCGTGAAGGTACTCGGTCACAAGGGAATCAATATCGATGCCGGATTTTATGCGGAACCGCTCAAGGCACATGATGATCGATTGATGCCGCTCTATGAGCGCTGCCAGACTCTCGGCGTTCCGGCCTTTGTCATGTCGGGACCGACGACGCCAGACCTCACATTCAATGATCCCTTTGCAATCGATATCGTCGCGAAGACATTCCCCAAGCTCAAGATCATTTGCTGTCACGGATTCTATCCGCGAGTTGCAGACATCATCACTGTCGCGTTCCGCAATGAGAATGTCTTTGTATCGCCGGACATGTATACGTTCGCACCTGGCGGCGGGCTGTACGTCGAAGCAGCGAATGGCTTTATGAAGAACCAGTTCCTGTTTGGCAGCTCCTACCCGTTTCGGCCGATGAAGCAGGGCGTTGAAGACTTCCAAGCGCTCGGCCTTTCGGAGGAAGCTTACGAAGCAGCGACATATAAAAATGCCGAACTTTTGTTTGGCGTGCCTTCGTATGCCTGAGTCGTTGCCGACGCATTGAGCACGTCAGGTTATCCAAGCCGTCCGAGCGCGGGAATGATTTCGCGCTTGGACGGCAACAAATATATTCTTGCGATCTTAATCCATCCCGCGTCCGCCGATCAAAGCTCGTTGATCGGAACTTTGAGATGCCGCTTGCCCGTTTTATCCGGTTCCGGGAGATGGCCGCCGCGCATGTTGATTTGAATCGATGGGATAATGAGCTTTGGTAGCTCAAGGGTCGCATCGCGGGCCGTACGCATTTTGACAAAGTCTTCTTCGCTGACTCCGCTCCCAACATGGATGTTATGCATCCGTTCTTCGGCGACGCTCGTCTCCCATTTGATCTCACGCCCACCCGGCGCGTAGTCGTGACACATGAAGAGCCGGGTCTCGGGCGGTAGCGCAAGTACGCGCTGGATCGAGCGGAAGAGGATATACGCATCGCCGCCGGGAAAATCTGCACGCGCGGTACCGCTATCCGGCATGAAGAGCGTATCGCCAACGAACGCGGCGTTACCGATGACGTGCGTCATACAGGCTGGAGTGTGGCCCGGCGTCAGCATCGCAAATGCCCTCATGCCACCAATCTGGTAGATCTCTCCATCCTTGAACAATCGGTCGAACTGACTTCCGTCGCGCTGGAACTCGGTGCCTTCGTTGAAGATCTTGCCGAAAACGTTCTGCACGATCTTGATGTTCTCACCGATACCGAGTTTCCCGCCGAGCTTGCCTTGTATGTAAGGAGCGGCCGATAGATGATCGGCGTGCGCGTGGGTCTCGATCAACCATTCAACTTTCAGATCGTGATCGCTGACAAACTGAATGATCTTGTCGGCAGACTCATAACTGATGCGACCGGCGGCATAATCGATGTCCATCACACTGTCGATGATGGCGCAGGAATGCGAGCCCGGATCCTTGACGACATAGCTCACCGTGTTGGTTGGCGGATCGAAAAACGCCGTTACTTCCGGTTTGAGTGAGAGATCGACGGGATGTGGAATTATCGTCATGGAACTCTCCGATGATCATAACGTGCTCCTCGACGATCAGTTATTACCGGCAATCACCTCCGATTTGAACCTCCGTTTGCATCCGCCGTGTTGGATTCAGTGATGGCCGATCGGCTGTCTGACGATTCTTATCGGTATGGATTTGGCAGCTGGCACGTGACTGCCTGAGGCATGATGCCAGAGCGGCAGCAGCGGATTGCACTCGGGAAAATAGCCGGCGCAACTTCCACGAGGCACGTCATACGTGGTCGCGCGCATGCCAGTCACAATTCTTGTGGCCTGGTCTCCAGCATCGCCATGAAGATCCACGTCGTCTCCGTCATGAATACCGAGCTCCTCCATATCCTTCTCGTTCATCAACACGACACTTCTCGTGCCTTTGATGCCCCGTAGCCGATCATTATATCCATATACCGTCGTATTGAATTGATCGTTGCTGCGCACCGTGATCAGCGTGAGAATTCCTTCTCGGCAACGCGGAAGATCCGGGTCTTCGAAAAGACACGGCGGCGCGATGAAATTGGCCTTGCCAGTTTTCGTCATCCATTTGCGCTCTCGAGCAGCAATCGGTCTATCGAAGCCGGCAGGATCCATGATGCGTTGATTGAAGTCGGCGAAGATATTGGGATAGGTCGTCGCGATCGCCTCACGGATACGCGAATAATCATCTGTCCAGCCATCCCAATCCACATGCGCCGAGGAATCGAGGGTCGCAGCAGCAATGCCGGCGACAATTTTAGGCTCCGACAGGAGATCGGGACTCGCCGGTTCGACTTGGCCGTGAGACGCATGGAAGCGGCCGGTCGTATCTTCGACAGTCACGAACTGCAGCCCGGTCGCCTGGCGGTCTCGTTCAATTCGGCCAAGGCACGGAAGAATGTACGCGCTCCGGCCATGCACGATGACGCCACGGTTTAACTTGGTGACGATCTGCACGGTAAGGTCTAGCTCCCGCCACGCCCGCTCCATTCGAACCGTCTCGGGAACCGCCCGAATGAAATTGCCTCCGAGCGCAATGAATGCCTTGACGTTGCCTTTAAGAACGCCTTCGCACGTTCCGACTGTGTCGCGCCCCTTCTCGCGCGGCGGTTCAAAATGGAATTGACGCGCGAGCTGATCCAACGGTACCAGCTCCGGCTTTTCGGTGATGCCCACCGTCCGTTGACCCTGCACGTTTGAGTGACCACGAACAGGAAAAATACCTGCACCTGGTTTTCCGATGTTGCCACGGAGAAGCAGCAAGTTGCTAAGCATCTGGATCGCCAGCACTCCGGAGCGGTGCTGGGTCAGACCCATGCCATAGCAAGCGATGACTGCTTTTGCGTTCGCATAAGTTTCGGCGGCCGACTTGATGGCTTCTCGCGTTAGGCCCGAGCACCTCTCGATCCGCTTCCATTCAAAGCCGCGAATAGACTTCGCAAAGTCTTCGAATCCTGACGTTTGCTGAGCGATGAATTCCCTATCGAGAATTTGCTTTCCAGTACGCTCCTCGTCTTCAATCAACACCTTGGCGATGCCGACCATGGCAGCGAGATCGCCACCGGGATTGACCTGATGATACTGCGTGCTGATGCGGGTCTCAGACAGCGTCAGCATCTGCTTGATCGATTGCGGATTTGTAAATCGCTCCAGACCGCGTTCGTAGAGCGGATTGAAAGTGATGATTGGAACGTTTCTCTGCTGCCGAGCCCGCTGCAGCTGATGCAACATCCGTGGGCTGTTGACGCCCACGTTCTGGCCGAAGAACATGATGCAATCCGTGCGATCGAAGTCTTCGAGCTTCACGGTTCCGACCGGGACGCCGATAGTCTGCGGCAGCGCGACAGAAGTGCTCTCATGGCACATGTTCGAACTATCGGGCAAATTGTTGGTGCCGTACATGCGGGCAAAGAGTTGGTACATATAGGAGGCTTCGAGAGACGCGCGTCCGGACGTGTAGAAAATCACCGATTGCGGATTGAATCCGTTCAACCGCCGGCCAATGTCGGTAAAGGCATCATTCCAGCTTACGGGAACATACTTGTCTGAGTTCGCGTCCCATTTAAGTGGCTCGGTGAGCCGGCCGAGTTCTTCGAGCTTATAGTCCGACCAACTCTCGAGACTCGAAACAGTGTGCCTATCAAAAAATTCGGGCGGACAGCGACGGTCGGTTATTTCCCATGCCGTTGCCTTCGCGCCATTTTCGCAAAATTCGAACGTCTTGGGATCTTCGGGTTTGGCGTACGAGCAGCTCACGCACTCAAAGCCGTCAGGTTTATTCTGACGAAGGAGCGCTCTGGGGCCTTTGAGCGGAATGTGCTCCCGCAGCATGATTTCGATCAGACTTCTCGCCGAGCCCCAGCCGCCGACGGGCCCTCGGTACCGGTCTATGTTGATCTTCATCGCAGGCGGTTCCTTCAGCCGATGATATTCAGAACCCCCTGATCTTTATTGCGTTCCCGATTTCTCCAGCTCCACTGGGATATTATGGTCTTCCCCGCAGCCGCCATGCTACCCCGAAAATCCGCGTGCGTCTCATCGATCTAATCGGACCGCGTCGATAACGCGGCGAAATAGGCCGATACAGGCCGCCGCAAAGGGTTGCATGAACCCGCTTGCTCGCTGACCTGCGGGCACCGAGCGCGATGACTGGAAAAACCAATCGTCAAGCGAGTCGAACCGCGCCCTTTGCGGCACTTGTCGCCATAGCTGCATAGGCGCGGAGCGCCTTGGAAACCTGCCGCTTCCTTAGCGCGGCGGGCTGCCAGCCGGCAACCGATTGCTCCGCGCGACGCTCACCCAGCTCTTTCTCATCGAGCCGAAGATGAATTTTTCTATTGGGAATGTCGAAATCGATCACGTCGCCATCTCTAACGAGCGCGATAGTTCCGCCTTCGGCGGCTTCCGGTGACACATGCCCAATCGAAAGCCCCGATGAGCCA
>DATLJG010000338.1:0-13373 GCA_035538995.1 Hyphomicrobium sp.
CCCGCGTTGACGAAATTGCCGGACCTGTCGCGAATGAAAAACTTCGCCTGAAAGTCCGGCTCGGCTTCATCGTGATGGATCTTGCGCGTCATCGTCGTGTCGGATTCGGCCAGAAGGTGATAGGTCGTCAGCGCGTCATACCCGACCAGAATTCGTCCGTAGTTCTTATTTTTCAGGTACCAGCTGCTGCGGCGGACGGTCAGACCATTATCAGGCGTCGTCGCGCTCTTGCTGCTCGGGCCCGTTTGATCCCATTGTCCGCCGGGATTGCCGTTGACGCCGATTTCGAGCAGGTACCCCGCGGACCAATCTTTATCGATCTTGGCTTTGCCCAAGAATTTGAATCGCGATTGCTGGACAGGACTCGTGCCGACGTAGACGTCGCTCTGGGTGCCATCGTCCCAGAAAGCGATCTCCTCGTTCACCCAGCCCGTGATCGTCAGGCTGACCTTGCGATTTCCTTTACGGGCTGTCGTCGCTTCGAGTTCCGCAATCCGTCCTTCAAGATCCGAACAGCAATCGCCTCCAAGGTCAGCAGCGTTAGCCGGCTGCAGCGCCGCAGCCGACAAGAGGGCAATCGCGCCCATAGCCATCGTTCGGCTGCTGACCTTCGAAACCCATTTCATTTATTCCGACCCTGTTGATGGCTGATTTCATTTTTGTTCCGTTTCTTGATTTCGGTTTCGGGAGTCAATGAACGCTGTGCGACAGAGGAATTTTTATTATAGCCTAGTGGCTATCTTGCCCCACAAGCTGAGAGCCGCAATCGTGTCCCTAGCATGCGTAAGTCATTGGCTTTACTTACTAATAAGGAAAGCGCTGTGTTAAGCTCATGACGATTGAAGGGACGACGGCCAATCGCTGCCCGGACGGGCGGGCCTGGCCAAGTATGGCCGACGTCGGGTCGAGTCAGATAGCGGCCGGCTTGCAGCCGACCGTTCCGACGATGACGCCGACGAAATCAATTTGCCGATTATTTTCGATCACCTCGACCGCATCGGATATCGAGGACGGGTCGGCCGCGAATATCATCCTCACAGCACGACCCAAGACAGCCTTCAGTGGTTCCGTGCATTGAAGGCGCGCGCCTCCGACGCGGGTTAGAAATTCACCTTCACGCCACCGATCACCTGTTGAAGGGTATCCAGCTTGGTACTCGCGACATCGTCGCCGAGCAACACGTCACCGTCGGCATGTTGATAGACGAGATAGAGCATCGTTTCGGCAGAATCCAAATACTGCGCCATGCCGCCGGACCAGAAATCGATATCGGCGCTTTGCGTTCGTAAGGTTCCGCTGGTTACGTTCGAGCCGGGAGCGTCGTGACGATAATTGACAAAGAAATTCGTTTTGCCGAGCGACAGCCAAGCATGCTCGATGCCGCCTTGGACGTACCAGGTGACATCCGACTTATCGACAAGGCCGGCGTCGGCGCCAGCGTCGAACGCTCTCGTATTGTCGTTTTGCTCTCCGTAGCCCGCGAAGACGAAAAGCCCGGTCGGCTTGTGCTGAATGAATCCCGATGCGCCCCACCATTCGCAATCGGCGCGATAGCCGGTCGGTCCGGAGTGGCAGATATTGATCGTCTCAGAAGCCGAGTGACCATAGCCAGCACGGGCATTCACTTCGAAGTCTCCGAAACCGCCTTTGTAAATGAGCGCGGTATCCCAGATATCGCCCTCTCCAAATGAGGCGGTATAGCTGAAGCCGGCGATCGTCGGAGTATCGTATCGAACGATATTGCGACGGCCATTGTCACCGGGCGTCGAATTGTTGAAGCCTCTCATGACGTCGGACCATCTCAAATCGCCGCCGCCGGGCGCGGTGACGAAATTTCCCCCGGAGCGCACGAAGAAGGCCGCTTGATAGTCCGGTGCGCCTTCGCCGTCGAAGAAGTTCCTCGTCATGGTGGTGTCGGCATCGTCGAGAAGATGATAGGTCGATGTACCGTCCTGTCCGACAAGCACTCTGCCCAGCTGCTCGTTCTTCAAAAACCAGCTGCTCTTGCGAACGGAGACGTTATTCGGGGTCGTTCCGTCTGGATTGTCCTGGTCCCATTTGCCACCGTTAGCCCCGAAGATACCAAGTTCGATGACATAACCTGCGGACCAGTCCTTATTGATCTTTGCTTCGCCGATGAAACGAACGCGCGATTGCTCGACCGGGTTTGTGCCGACGTAGACATCGCTCTCGGTGCCGTCGTCCCACCAAGCAATTTGTTCGCTGACCCAGCCCGATACGGTCAGACTGACCTTGCGATTGCCTTTCCTGGCTGCCGTCGCTTCGAGTTCCGCGACACGCTCTTCCAGATCGGTGCAGCAATCGCCTCCAAGATCGGCAGCGTTAGCCGGCTGTAGTCCGGCCGTCGACAACAGGGCTATTGCGCCAAGAACCGTGCGGTTTCCAGCCGTCGATACCCATTTCATCTGTCCAGACCCTATCGGTGACTGATTCGTTTTTCTGTGTTCCTCCATTTTTTGATTTCGGTTTCGCGTGTCAATTGACGTGCGAGGGCAGAAAACATTTCTGCTATAGCGTCGTGGCTACGTTGACGCACACGCCGCGGGTCCGGCGATCTTGGCAGCGTACCTAACTGTCCGGCCGGCCTTGCGAATAATGCGGCGCGCGATTGATCTCATACTGATTGAAAGAATAGTGGACGAAAATGCCAAGATCTCGGAAACGGTCCACCGCCGGTAAAGAAGCCGGCGGCGATCCGAGTTATTTCGTTCGCGGAGCGACGCTCTCAGCCGTGATCGTGTAACCAGCGTCGGCAAGACCGGTGAACGCCACCGTCGTATTGATCTTGCCGGTGACGGTCACGGGGTCGAACTGGCCGCCGACTTCAAAGCCCTTGTCCGTCTTCACGTAGATGATCTGGTTGGCGGGCGGCGGCGGTACGTGAATACAGGCGCCAACGAACGGGACGAGCAGGAACTCCTTGACTGTCGTCGCGTCGAAATCGAGCGGCACGACATAGCCGCCGATCGAAACACGCTTTCCGTCAAGTTCCGGCACGACGGCCGGAGGGTGATCGCTTCCCGGTTGCCGCCGCTTGACGGACATGAACGTCCCCTCGGGGAGAGGTGGCGGAGGCGGCTCGCCATCCGGCACGGGCGTCGATCCGCCGAAGAAGGTCTTCGACTTCAAGATCGTCGTTGCCGGCATACTCTTCGGCACCAAGTCCGCCCATTTAAGCTGTCGCGTCGCATCGTCCGCGATTGCAGGTGACGCTGCCGCCATCGCGAAAACAAGAAGCGCTCCCTTTAGCCCTCTCGTCATCTCCGCCTCCTTTCACTCAATGCGTTCGATCACGTCCGAACCATCATGCCGTCGGCAAGAGACAGCCGATAAGCTCTGATAGCTGGTAAAAGACCCGCGACGAAGCCCGCTAGAACAATCATTCCGAGCTTCAGCCACTCATCAGGTCGCGGCGGATCGATTGCGAGGCTAAGCCCGTAGGTGTGGTCGATGTAGGGTCGCGCCAGATAGAGGCCGACGTACAGCCCAACCGTTCCGACGATGACGCCCGCGAGCGTGAGAAGGCCGCCCTCGGCCGCCAGCAGGCCCAAAACAGTTGCCGGAGTCGCGCCGACGGAGCGCAGGATCGCCATCTCGCGACGCCGCTCGTTCAAGGTCGTCAGGATCATCGTCACCATGCCGAGCAGCGCCGTCACGACAACCATTGCCGATACCGCCGAAAGCGCCGATTCCGCTGTGCCGATCAGTCCCCACAATTCCTGCAGGGCGACACCGGGCATGATGGCGGACAGCGGCTCCTCCTCGTAGTTGTTGATGGCTCGCTGAATGCGGAAGGTCGCGAGTTTGGATTTGAGGCCGACCATCGCAGCAGTGATGGCTCTCGGCTTCAGATCCATCTTGCGCACCTGATCGGGAGAAATGCTCTGACCGGGTACCGGCGCTCCGTTCTGCCAATCGATATGGATCGCCTCTATGGCCTCAAGGCTGACATGAACCGTACGGTCGATGGGCGTCCCCGTTTTGGCGAGAATACCGGCGACTCGGAACGGCTTATCGGCATGCTCGATGAACGAGATGTTTCCGACGCCGTGCGCAATGATGATCTTGTCGCCGACCTTATAATGCAGAGCTTCGGCGACGTCGGAGCCGATCACGGCGTCAAACAGATCCTTGAAAGGGCCGCCGGCCGCGAACGTCATGCTTTGGCCGTGGCGAAATTTATAATGCGTGAAATAGTCCGTGTTGGTTCCCAGAACGCGGAAGCCGTGATGACTATCGCCCAATGACAGCGGCACGATCCACGACACCTCCGGCATCTTGGCGATGTCCTGATAGCTTTTCCACGTGACGTTGTTGGTGGCGTTGCCGATGCGGAAGACCGAGTAAAGCAGCAGGTTTAAGCTGCCGCTGCGGGCACCGACGATCAGATCGGTTCCCGAAATGGTGTCGGCAAAGCTCTGTTTGGCGCCGGTCCGAACCTTTTCGACGCCAAGCAGCAGCATGACGCTGACGGCGATGGCGAGGACGGTCAGCAAAGCCGTCACCCAGCGGTTACGAAGCGACTGAAACGCAAGGCGGGCGATCATCATTGGCGCGGTCCTCGCGTTGAAATCGCGATGTCGTCGAGCCGAACGACGCGATCGAAGTATTGCGCCAATCCCTCATCATGACTGACCATGATGATGCTCGCTTCGGCTTCCGCGCTCTGGGCGAACAGCAGCTTCAGGAAGGCACCTTCGGTATTGCGATCGAGCGCCGATGTCGGCTCGTCGGCAACGATGATCTGCGGTGCGCCGATCAAAGCGCGCGCGGCGGCAACGCGCTGCTGCTGACCGACGCTAAGGCTCGCGGCTTTGGCCGCCGCGATCACGCTTTCATCAAGGCCGAGAGCTTTGAGAAGGCGCTTGGCTTCATCGTCCGATGTACCTTCGGCAAGGACACGGGCGCGCCGGGTTGGTGAAAAACGCAACGGCAAAAGCACGTTGTCGAACAGGGAGCCGTAAGGAAGCAGGTTGAACATCTGAAAGATGATGCCGAAGTGCTCGACGCGAAAGCGATCGCGCGCCGCGCCGCTCAACCGCGCCATGTTGGTGCCGAGCACGTCGATCTCGCCTTTATCGGGGACGACGATCCCGGCGAGAAGGCTGAGGAACGTGCTCTTGCCGCTTCCCGATGGGCCAAGCAGCAGAAGTTTTTCGCCACGACCCAGGCTGAAGTTCTCGATCGAGAGCGTGAACGGCGACGATCCCGGCCAGGTGTATTGCACGTTGCTGAACAAGACGGCGTCGGGAGAGCCAACGCTCTCCCTCGGCTGTCCGACCTCTGCGGTCAGAAGATCCACCATCGCGCTACATCACGCCCGTCAGATCGAGCGCCGGCTTAGCTCGCGTCATCTGCGCTTGCGTTTGGCCCTTCGATGTCGTGACGTTGACGTTCAAGAGCTGCGCGCCGGCAAAGTTCTTGAAGTACACGGTCTGCAGACCTGTAACGTTCTCCGGAGATTCGCATTCGATCGAATAGGTCGCATGGAATTCAGAGTGCTGAGGCGCGCCGGGCTTGTCGTCATCATCGTCTTTGTCGCCGGGATGATGTGTTTCCTTGCGGCTCTCGACGTCCGCTGACGCCGTTTTGCATTTTGCGGCTGCCGGTAACTGGAAGACGCCGAGGACATCCTTCAGTTTCGCCTTGGCTTTCTCGACGGCGGCCTTCTGATCGGCGGTCGTTGCGACATGCTCGAAGCCGACGATATCCATGCCGGGAGCGACGAGTTCCATCGAGATTTTGTTGCCCTCGATGGCGATATCGAGAGTTCCTTGGCCATGAACGTGCGGCCCGAGTTGTCGATGCGCTGTTTCGTTGGCAAATGCCGGTGAAGTGAGAATGACCGCCGCCGAGGCGAGGCCCGCGAATGTCTTCAACATGATCGTCTCCAAGATTGGGATGAATTGCTGCTGTGCTCGCCGTGCGGTGCGGTTTGCCACGACCTGCGTCACGACGAGGCGGGTGCGCACCTTCGGTGCGTTCTGGTGTGCTAAAGGACCGGCCGCCGGTATGCCCGGCATGGCAAGGTTCCGTTAACGATCACGCAGCTTCAATGCTTGGAGGGCCGCGAGCCTGGAAATGATCGCGGTGGGTCAATTCAACCGCGGATGTGTCGGCTGCGACGAACCGCACACCGGCCAAGATTTGCGGGAGGGGAACTTCCGGGCAAAGCGGAGGTTCGAGAGAGGCGGCGGCGATGGCGGATGCCCAACACAGCACGCAACCATCATTGTCGTGCTTTTTGGAGGGGCTGCATGGCCGTTCGCTTGCCGGAGCGCAGAGCCCGGCAGTGACGGCGCGAGCCGAAAACCCCGTCCCGCGATCGACGGAATGATGATGATGTAAAACCGCGACGGCAAGCTGCACGCTGAAAGCAACGAGCGTCAGCCAAACCAATCCGAAACGGTTTCGCGATATCGTCATTTAGCCCCGGAAGCGCGTTTTGCCCGACATGAGTCTTCTGATCTTGTGTCGCTATCGTGGCCGTCGAAGTCGAGCGGCGCGCCTGTTCCAACGACGGAAATGTGCGGATGAGGCTGTCGCCATCGGTCCATCCTCACAGCGGGCGCGATGGAACAAAATGGCACCCAAGGCATTTAGCCCTAGGGGACGATTCTGGCATTTATATGGAATAATATAAAGTACGAAAATTGTGAATACTGCGCACCATGAGGACTCAATCCCATCTCGGATGGCGGAGTGCCGGGCCGCCATCAGGGCGGTTCCCGGCGCGAGATGGCATGCGCTCGCTCTTCTTTCGCTGGCAATTGTCACATGGTTTGGTGTCGGCGCCTTCGTGATCGGCACGTTGGATCGCAACGCGCGGACATTGCTTGCCCACGATGCACAGGCGCGCGCGAGCCTAGCAGCCATACGTCTCGAGCAAAAAATTAACGACTTCATTCGTTCGAGCCGTGCCGATGACGCCAAAAGCGACGGCATCCAGTTTCGGTCCCGGGACAGCGCGTTGCAGCTCATTTCATCCTCGCATCTCGCAACGCCGGATGCGGGCGGATTGGATGATGCCGCCCAATCGGCGGCGAAAACGGCTCTCATGACGGAGACACCGCAAGCCTCCGCATACCGTAATGCGAGCGAACACGATCAAAGCGGAATCGATCTTTGGTTGCCATTCCAAAAATCCGGGGATGCCGCCGCCCTCACCCAGGTGCACATCCCTGGGCCCTCGCTCAACCACGCCATGAAGGGGCTGTCGGACGCGCACTGGACCATGACCGTTACGAACGCCAACGGGGACGTCCTGGCCTCGCGGCGGACGATTGACGACCCATCGGCCGCGCAAGGCACGCGCATTGCGGGAAATGTGATCGAAGGCGCATCGGCCATTGCGCCACTTGGCATCGAAGTGCAGGCTGCGGCACCGCTCGGCCCGCTGGAAGATTCCAATCTTCGCAACTGGGTATGCTTCCTGCTGGTTACAGGACTAATGGCGGCCACGATGGTCGCATTCAAACCGTCCTTGAATGGCCCTGTGAAGCATAAATCCGACGTGCCAACCGGCCGATCTAAAGCATCTCCAATCCCGCGGGACTGGCGGAGGTCAGCCGCGCCAAATTCGCGCCCCCGCGCTGAAGCGGCAACGGAATCGCATAGCCCCCCAGCACTGGATGACTCTGTGGACGGCCGTCTCCGCATGGCTCTTGAGGCAGGGGGCATGTGCGCGTGGGAGTGGCACTATCCCGCCGGCACCATGCACTGGAATACAGCATGTGCCAGTCTGCTGAAGGAGGCTCCGGGAGGCTCAACCGAACTAACAACGCGCGAGCTTCTTCGCCGTATCCTACCCCACGAGCGGAGACGCCTTCTGCATTTGGTCCGTGCCGGGCTTTCCGATGGGCGCCCCCTGAATATCGATGCGCGCATCGAGCGCTTCGACGGCGAGGTTCGCTGGTTTGCAATTCGCGGTCAGCCGCTGCTCGATCATGCCGGAAGGTTTTCCGGATTTACCGGTGTCGCTCACGACATCACGGCCCAGAAGCAGAATCTGTCGCGAACCGATTCCCTGCTGCGAGAAGTTTCGCATCGTTCGAAGAACATGCTTGCGTTGATTCTCGCCATGGCGCGCTTGACGGCACGGGACGCCGTCGACGTTAAGGCGCATCTCAAGCAGTTTGCGCTGCGCGTCGCGGGGCTTGCGGCTTCGCAGGATCTGATCGTGGCAGCGGATTGGGAGAACGTCGATTTCGGTACGCTCGCCGCCGCCGAACTCGAAGCTGTCGCCCGATCGGAGGCGACGCGGGTCAAGATTTCCGGACCGCCCGTGCTGCTGACGCCGGAGGCCGCGCAAACGCTCGGCATGATCTTGACGGAACTCACCCTCAACGCGGTGGCGCACGGAGCCTTGTCGGTTGCGACAGGCGACGTCGAGCTGTCGTGGCACGTCACGGAAAATGGCCGGATCACAATCTGCTGGCGGGAGATCGGCGGCCCTCCCTACGACGCCGCCCGCCCCAAGGGCTACGGCATCTCCGTGGTCGAACGCTTCTCCACCCAAGGGCTCAAATTCGACGCGGGCGCTTCGGTCGAACCCGACGGCTTTACCTGGAGCCTTACCGGCCCGCTTGGAAACATCGGGTCGCTCCCTTCCAACGTCGTGCGCGAGACGCGCGCTTAGGTGCGGATCAGCACCGGGAAGGCGCAATGCCCCGACAGCCGTCCGGTAGACGGAACCATCGCCTATACTGGACGTTTTTTAATTCAACGTGCTGCGCAGTCCGAAAGAAGGCCACTCACATCGACAAGCGAGAATAGGGGAGCGCCTTGAAAATCCTGATCACCGAAGATGAGCCGATCCTGGCCGACGAGTTGGAAACCATCGTCACGGAATTGGGTCATCATGTGGTCGGGGTAGCGACGACGCTAAAAGGCGCTTTGCTATTGGCAGAGCAATCGGCCTGCGATCTCGCTCTCGTCGATGTTTATTTGCGTGATGGGATGACAGGACCGGAAATCGCGCGTCATCTCGCCAAAAGCCGTCATGCGGCGGTTATCTTTACGACGTCGAGCCCCGCCGCCTATCTCACGGACGATCCTGACTCGGCATGCGGTGTACTGGTGAAGCCGCTTTCTGAGCAAAGCGTCAAATCCGCGATCGACTTCGTCAATGAATGCCTCGATAGCGGGCGAGCGCTGCATCCCAAGCCCCGCGCCCTGCAGCTGTCCCCGGCCTATGCAGACCGGTGGAAAGTTGCATAGGGTCAGGCGCTATCTCTTGAGAGTGTCGAACTTTTTTCGTTCGGCGCGACCGGAGTGAGCGGCAATTCCGTTAATAGCACGGTCACGCGCGTGCCCGGACGTACGTCATCTCGACTTGCCGGCGCATAGGAGATGCTGCCCGCGAACTGCCGGGTCAGCAAATTGGCGATCTTTGTTCCAAGGCCCTCCTCCGACCCGGTATCGCTTGGTGCGGCTTCCGCGCCTTCTTCGGGCATGCCGCATCCATCGTCTTCGATGACGAGCTCGGCAACGCCATCGTCCTGCTTTCGAAGACGCACGATAACTTTTCCGTTCGGAAGCTCATTGAAGGCATGTTTTAGCGAGTTGACCACGAACTCCTGCGTCAACACGCAGATCGACGTCGCGACTTGCGCCGGAACGAGAAGCGCCGGGACGTCAACCGCCAACGCGATGCGATCTTCCGCCGTCGCCGCGACGACATCGTCCATCACCGATTGAATGAGCGTATCGATCCGCACCAGTTCAAGATCGTTGGCGACATTGATGCGCCGCTGGGCGCTGGCGATGGCGTGAATGCGGTCGCGGGCACCGGCCAGCGTTTTGAGCGAAACGGCGTCCGTCGTATGGCGAATGTGCAAATTGATGAAACCGACAACGAGCGCCAGCGTGTTTCCGATCCTATGCGTGACATCGCGCAATAGCGCCTCGGCGCGCTCGCGCTCGGCTTCGGCGCGGTCCCTCTCGATCGCGAGTTCTTCCGTTCGCGCCTGGACATGGGCTTCGAGCGAGCGATTTGTTGTCGTCAGCGTCAGTGCCGTCAGTTCGAGAGCCGCGACGCGCTGCCGTTCGCGGATCAAAGCGATCATCGCCAGACCGGCGCTGGCCAGCAGGGTCGCGAGCATGGCGGCCAGCAGCCAGAAACTACGACTGCGGAATTGCTCAAGGCGATGTTTGAACCGATTCTGCTCTTCGTCCTTCGCGGTGGCGATCTGCTCGCGAAAGGTATCCATGAGCTTCTGGCCCGGACCATTGCCGGCGGCAGCCCCGACCGAGTCTCCACGATCTTTCAGGTCGGCTACGCTATCGTCAATGACGGCAAGCCGCTGCTGCAACGTTTTGCCTATGGCTTCAACGGTCGCCGACTGGTGGGCGTCACCTGAAACGAGCTTCGCCAAATCGGCATGAATACGTCCAATCGATTTACGTGCGTCGTTGTATGGCTCGAGATAATTGGGATCATGCGTCAGGAGAAAACCGCGCTGGCCGGTTTCGAGATCTTGTGCTGCGCTCAGCCAATTCGATAGTTCTTGCTGCACGAGCAGCGTATGCGTCACCCCATGCGCCGCAGTCACCGTCCAGCGCCATGCTGCGATCGCCGCGAGGCCGGATAAAATTGCAATGGTGATCCAAACCGCGAGTGTCCGGGGAATGCTGGACGTGATCAGGGCCATCGGACTCCACAACGTTAGTCGGTAATTGCGACGCGGCAGACTTGGGGGCACCAGATACGCACTACAGGGCACGCCAGCGTCAAGATTGGTTTGTCCGGCCATAGGATCCGTCGACAAACGAATCCGTGAGTGAAAGCCAGGAAAGGCCGCTCATTAGAAGGCGCTATTGTCAGCAATGAGTCCGAAGCGCGAGTGGTGATGTGACGCAACGTCGGCGTGATCACCGAATAGTGCGTGTACCCGCGAGATAAACTCTTAATGATTGTTTCTGCCGAGACGAGAGCAACGGCGTAACGCTTCTTTTATTGACGCTTGCGCCATCGGCAATTTCGAAAATTTTCGCTTTGCGCCTGCCTGTCGCGGAACCGCTGCAAGTACCAAGCGTTTTTAGATGGTGACCGTGCCCAGCACTCCCTCCCACTCCCCCGTGGCCCAGGGTGCGGCGCCTTCTAAAGAGCCCGCGCGCTTGCCCCCCGAGCGTTGCGGGCTCGCCCGTTTTTGCCGCCGTTTGGCATCTTTTCGATCGGGGAATTGATCATCGTACTGATTTTCATCCCGTAATCGCCCGGCAACGGAACCTGAGACAATTTGGCGGCGTTCCACTGAACACAAGCAAAGTGGAGATTCTGCTATGGGCAACCTTCTGCACTACGCCATCGTCTTCTTGATCGTCGCTCTCGTCGCGGCCTTCTTCGGATTTGGCGGCGTGGCCGGCACCGCCATGGAGGGTGCACGTTTACTGTTTTGGATCGCGATTGTGCTCTTCGTTCTAGCCCTCGTCGGTAACTTCTTGCGACGAGCGTGACGAGCAGAAATGTAGCGCTGCACGAGCGTTCCTTCGGAAAAACTTCGAGGCCGGGTTTCATAACCCGGCCTTTTTCCGTCTGACTTCCGAAATGCAAAAAGGGCGCAGGAGATATCTCCCACGCCCTGCGTGTCTTTTCTAGAACGTCGGCTTTCAGGCCGCGCGTTGTCCCGCCTTTGCGGAGCGCAGGCCGAAGAACAGCGACTGGCTGATCATGGCTTTGACGACCGCCGGCTCGAAAGGCTTCGTGATGAGGAAGACCGGCTCCGGCTTCGTGCCCGTCAGCAGCCGCTCAGGGAAGGATGTGATGAAGATCACCGGCACGCTGATGCTTTCCAGGATTTCGTTGACCGCTTCGAGTCCGGAGCTACCGTCGGCCAAGTGAATATCGGCAAGCACGAGCGAAGGCGCCTTCTTCTCGACGGCTGCAACGGCCTCCTTGTGCGTGCGCGCGACGCCTTGAACGCGATGGCCGATATCGACGACCAGCGCTTCGAGATCCATCGCAATCAGTGGTTCGTCTTCGATGATCAGGACATCGGCCGACAGCTGTTCGGCGATTTCGGCTCCCGCCATTTGCAAAAGTTCGGTGATGTGCGCGGGCGTCACGTCAAGGATTTGCGCTGCCTCGGCGGTCGTAAATCCTTCGACGGAAACCAGCAAGAACGCCTGCCGAGGCAACGGCGTTATCGATTCGAGGCGACGCTCCGGAAGCGACTTCTCGGATGAATCTTCCGGCTCTTCTCCGACGCGGTTGACCGCGACCGAATTCCAAACCTTCGTAAAGGCCCGGTAAAGCGCGGCGCGTGGAGACAACGATTTATCGAAGGCGCTCGAGTCCTCGATCAAGGCTTCGAGAACGGCTGCCACGTAGTTATCGCCCGAGACCTGGCTCCCGGTGAGCGAACGGGCGTAACGGCGAAGATACGGCAGATGCGGCGCGATAGATTCGGCGATGGACATGATTTACCTCGCGAGTTCCCTACTCCAAGACGGCGGCGTTAAGCCGACGGTCAGCGATGTTCAAAAAACATCAGCTGCGTACAACAGTTTGGGCCGTTCGAACGAGCCCCATGAATTCGGTGTTCGAGTTGAAGTCTTCACCAGATTTCAAACCGAGCGATTTGGTCAGTGCGACCCTGGCGCGATTGACGCGGCTTTTGACTGTGCCAACCGCTGCGCCGGTGATTTCTGCAGCTTCCTCATAGGAAAATCCTTCCGCGCCCACAAGAAGCAGAACTTCCTTCTGGTCGTCGCTCAAGGTTCCGAAGGCTTTTTTGAAATCAACGAGATCCATGTGGACGTCTTGATCCGGAAGAACAGACATGCGTTCGGCGAACGCATTATCGGCATCTTCCACTTCACGCCGGCGTTTACGGAGTTCTGAAAAGTAGGTGTTGCGCAGGATCGTAAAAAGCCATGCCTTGAGGTTGGAGCCCTTCTCGAAGCTATCGAGATTGGTCCATGCCTTGACGAGCGTGTCCTGCACCAAATCGTCGGCGCGTGTCGGATCACCGCACAACGAATTCGCGAACGCGCGTAAGTTCGGGACGGCGCCAATCAACAATGTTTGCAGATCGTCCGTAGGTTTCGTCACGAAGCGTCCCCTTGCTCTTCGTCCGGATTTTGGTCCTCGCGTTTCTTCAGCTGCTGGAGAAGCTGAACAAAGCGGTCAGGAACCGGCTCGACAATCAGTTCGTTGTACGCCTCGCGGAGACGCTGCCCGATCTGACCCTGAAGTTCGGATGGCAACGGCGTTTGCATCGTCGCTATATCCCCCCGCTTGGAGGCACTGCTCGCGCCCATTTTTAGATAACCCCTGTTGGATAAGCCCGCCGCCTCACATGGGGCAGCGCGCAGATCATACTCGAACGTTCAGGTTTTAAATGCGTTTG
>DATLJG010000339.1:0-3366 GCA_035538995.1 Hyphomicrobium sp.
GGTCGCCGGGCGGTCGTGGCCCATGTTCATACCTTCGACCAAGGGCTTCTCGTAGGTTGTAACGCGGCCGAGACTACGACCGGCGTCGCCGCGCATCCATTCGTAGCCCATGAGCAGCACCGCCTGGGCGAGGTTCAACGACGCGAAGCGGGAATTGACCGGGATCATGATCAGCGCATCGGCGTTGGCGACCTCGCTGGTTTCGAGGCCGTTGCGCTCGCGGCCGAAGAGGATGCCGCAGCGTTCGCCGCGCCCGATCCGGTTGCGCATCTCGGTGATGGCTTGTTCGGGCGTCAGGACGGGCTTGCGCAGATCGCGCTGGCGCGCCGTCGTGGCGGCGACCCAATTCAAACCGGTCAGACCGTCCTCAAGACGGGGATAAGCACGGGCGTCGTCGATAATGTAGTTGGCGCCGGACGCGGCGATCCTCGCCTTCTCGTTCGGCCAGCCGTCGCGCGGGTTGATCAGGCGCAGATCATCGAGGCCGAAGTTGGCGCAGGCCCGCGCTACCATTCCGATATTGTCGGCGAGTTGCGGCTCCATCAAAAGGACCGACGGCGTTTCGCCTTCACCGGCGACCGGCTCGCCTTGCATATGGGCCCGGCGAATGCCGTGGCGCAGCTTGCGGATGACGCGACGGGCCCAGAACCAATAGTTCTCACCCGACCATTGCTTGGCGAGCGATTCGAGACACGGCGTCGAGATGGTCTCGCTGCCCTCGCCCTTGAGGCGCACGCGGCCGTCGCCGACGATGATCTCTTTTTTGCTCAGGATAAACTGGTCGAGCGTTTCGATACCTTGCGCTTCGGTGCGGCGTTTGCAGCCGGGGCACGTCACATGATCGTCGACGCATTTGAGACCGGCGCAATACTGCAGCACAGGTTCGAGCGTGTCGCGCGTGAGACCCGGGATGTCGAGAAACTTGAGGCCTTGATCGATCGTCTCGGCATGACAGGCGTGGACGATTTCGGCAACGCGCGTATCGCGCGGTCCGACCACAGGCTCGCCGCCCGCGCCGACGCGGATGCCGATCGCGCTCTCATGCCGTTCCGTTTCAATGCCGGCGGTCAATCGTTCGTCTCCAGTGCCCTGCCGCGAAATAGCTCAGCGCGCACGCGGGGCGTATCGCCCACACATTCGATCGTCTCTTGCTAAACAAACGAACGGCGCTTGCCCAGTCTTTGCATGATCGAAACGGGGCTTGAATCAGTCAGCGATCTGCCGCACCACTGCGTCGAACGTCCTCTTCATCGAGGCGCCGCCTGCCGTTAAGGTTGTTCGAATTCGATCGCCGTCCATTTTCGTTTGCGAGATCATCCCATGAAAAAAATTAAAGTTGAAGGCACCGTCGTGGAACTCGACGGCGACGAGATGACCCGCATCATCTGGAAGCTGATCAAGGACAAGCTCATCCACCCGTATCTCGACGTCAACATCGAATACTACGATCTCGGCGTCGAAAATCGCGACAAGACCGACGATCAGGTGACGATCGATGCGGGCAACGCCATCAAGAAGCACGGCGTCGGCATCAAATGCGCGACGATCACGCCCGACGAAGCGCGCGTCAAGGAATTCAATCTCAAGGAAATGTGGAAGAGCCCGAACGGCACGATCCGCAACATCCTCGGCGGCGTCATCTTCCGTGAGCCGATCATTTGCAAAAACGTGCCGCGACTGGTGCCGGGTTGGACGCAACCGATCGTCGTCGGCCGCCACGCCTATGGCGATATCTACCGCGCCACCGACTTCAAATTTCCGGGCAAAGGCAAACTGACGATCAAGTTCACCGGCGACGATGGCGCGGTGATCGAGAAAGACGTCTTCAACGCGCCGAGTTCCGGCATCGCGATGGCGATGTACAATCTCGATGACTCGATCCGCGATTTCGCGCGCGCCTCGCTGAACTACGGCATCGCCCGCAATTATCCCGTTTATCTCTCGACCAAGAACACCATCGCCAAGGTTTATGACGGTCGCTTCAAGGACATCTTCCAGGAGATCTTCGACACGGAGTTCAAGGAGGAATTCGCGAAGCGCAAGATCACGTACGAGCACCGCTTGATCGACGACATGGTGGCGAGCGCCCTCAAGTGGTCCGGTGGATATATCTGGGCCTGCAAGAACTACGACGGCGACGTGCAATCCGATACCGTCGCGCAGGGTTTCGGGTCATTGGGACTGATGACCAGCGTGCTGATGACGCCGGACGGCAAGACGGTCGAAGCCGAGGCCGCGCACGGCACCGTCACGCGCCACTATCGCGAGCATCAAAAAGGCAAGGAAACATCGACCAATTCGATCGCGTCGATCTTCGCCTGGACGCGCGGGCTCGGGCATCGCGCCAAGCTCGACGGCAACGACAAGCTTTTGAAGTTCTGCCAGACGCTGGAGCGCGTCTGCATTGCGACCGTCGAATCCGGCTCCATGACGAAGGATCTGGCGCTGCTCGTTGGCCCCAATCAAAAATGGCTCTCGACGACGGGCTTCCTCGACAAGGTCGACGCCAACCTGAAGGCGGCGATGACGGCGAAGGCTTAGTCTTCTTAATGGCGCGTGGCGACTCCGCTTCCGCGGAGCCGGCCGCCACGCGCGGAACCGAGTTAATGGCGCAATGACGTCGGATGCAGAGCACATCACCGGTCTGTACGAGCGGCACGCCCGGACTTGGGATGAAGAAAGATCACGGAGCTTGTTCGAACGGCCGTGGCTGCAACGCTTTGCAGACCTGATCCCTTCAGCGGGCTCCGTTCTCGACATCGGCTGCGGGGCTGGCAAACCGATCGCGGGCTTTTTCGTTCGTGCCGGTTACCAAGTGCACGGCGTCGACACGTCGCCGGCGATGATCGCATTCTGCAAGGAGCGCTTCGCGGACAGCGCCTGGGACGTGGCGGATATGCGAACGCTATCCCTCGGGCGGTCGTTCGACGGCATTCTTGCGTGGGACAGCTTTTTCCATCTCACCCAAGACGATCAGCGCCGCATGTTTCCGATTTTTCGCGCGCACGCTGCGCCGAATGCTGCGCTGATGTTCACCAGCGGACCGCGCGACGGCGTCGCGATGGGAACATTCGGCGGCGAGCCGCTCTATCATGCGAGCCTGGCGCCCGACGCCTATCGCGCCTTGCTTGCTAAAAACGGATTTGAGGTCATCGCCAACGTCTTCGACGATCCGCAGACCGGCGGCCACAGCATCTGGCTCGCGAAAATGAAGTTTTAATGGCACGTGGCGACTCCGCTTCCGCGGAGCCGGCCGCCACGCGCTGTTACTTCTTCTGGTCGGCGATCTGCTGATTGACCTCGGCCTGCATCTTCGCGGTCATGACGTTGAAGTCATTTTGCAGCTTCGCGCATTCGTCCTTTTTG
>DATLJG010000340.1:0-8758 GCA_035538995.1 Hyphomicrobium sp.
TTATATAGGCTGCGCCGGTCCGGAATGCGAGATCGGCGATACTCCCAAAGCTGTAAAGGCTCTGATGAAAAACAGTTCACTCGCGATCGACGTCACGCCCCTCCCCGTTCGCCGGCCGTCCCGGGCCGAGGCGGAAGAAGCGGTGCGCACCCTCATCGCCTGGAGCGGCGACAATCCGGCGCGCCCTGGTCTCGAAAATACGCCGAAGCGCGTCGCGGATGCCTACGGAGAGTATTTCTCCGGCTATCAGGCCGACGCGCTGCAAGAGTTGGCGTCGACGTTCGAGGAACCGTCCGGCTACAACGACATGGTGCTGCTGAAGGACATCGCGTTCGAGAGTCATTGCGAGCATCATATCGCGCCGTTCTTCGGCACCGCGCATGTTGCTTATCTGCCGTCCGACCGCATCGTCGGGTTGTCGAAGATCGCGCGCGTCGTCGATATCTTTGCGCGCCGCCTGCAGACGCAGGAAGGGCTGACCAGTCAAATTGCGACGACCATCGAGAAGTCACTCGACGCGAAGGGCGTGGCGATCATGATGAGCGCCCGTCATCACTGCATGGCAGCCCGCAGCGTCCGGCAAGCGAACGTCGAGACCGTCACGTTCCGCCTCCTTGGCGCATTCGAAAGAGATGCGGCATTGCGCGATCGCTTCATGGCCGCCATCGGCCGCTAGCCCCAAAATTGCAAACTGGAAAATCGATGTCCGACGCGAACAAAGGCACTGCGGCGTCCGCTGGCGAAACGATCGAGCAGACGCTGAGCTTTCGCCCGGCCTTCGATGCCAACGGCTTGATCCCGGCGATCGTCACCGATCGCAAATCAGGAAATGTCCTGATGTTCGCGCATATGAATGAAGCCGCCCTGCAGGCGACGTTAAAGAGCGGGTTTGCGCATTTCTGGAGCCGGTCGCGCTCGAAGCTTTGGAAGAAGGGCGAGGAAAGCGGAAATCTGCTCAAAGTGAGCGAAGTCCGCACCGACTGCGATCAGGACGTCCTTTGGATCGTCGCCGACGTCGAGGGCGATGGAGTTGCCTGTCATACCGGAGCCCCCTCCTGCTTTTACCGCCGGCTTGTCCGCACACCGGACGCCGCCGGTGGCACGCTCCTTGAACGGTCCGGCCTGCCATACCCAAGCGTTGGCTGAGTGTCCCAAAGGAAGCTCCGTCGGAAGTTGGCGTTGTCCGCGTTCACCAATTGCTTACCTATTGGTAGCGGGGCTTTAATGCCCAGGCGCTAACATTCGATGGAAGTTCATTGACCTGAAGGACGGGCGTGCTGACCCGAAACGCTAGGTCAAGGAGTGCCGGATGACGCGGACGAACGGAGTAAAAGTCGGATTGGCGCTAGGCGGCGGCGCCGCGCGCGGCTGGGCTCACATCGGCGTTCTCAAGGCTCTTGCTAAGGCTGGGATCGTTCCCGACATCATCGCCGGAACGTCGATCGGCGCCGTCGTCGGCGGCTGCTACGCCGCTGGCCACCTCAATGACCTGGAGCATTGGGCTCTGGAACTGACGCCGAAGCGCATTTTCGGCTACCTCGATTTCAATCTCGCCGGAACCGGGTTGATCAGCGGCCAACGCCTCTGCGGCCGCCTCGAAAAGCATCTCGGCGATCGCAACATCGAGGACATGGGAACGCGCTTCACCGCCGTCGCGACGGAAGTCGGCACCGGCCACGAGCATTGGCTCTCACGCGGACGCCTTGTCGATGCGGTCCGTGCCTCCTACGCGCTGCCGGGCGTTTTCAAGCCGGTCAAGATCAACGGCCGCTGGCTGTTCGACGGCGCATTGGTCAATCCTATTCCTGTTTCGGTGTGCCGTGCGCTCGGCGCCAGGTACGTTATCGCGGTCAACCTGAATTTCGACATTCTCGGGCGCGGCAGCGTCATTTCAACGCCCGAAACGTTTTACGCCGATGACGACGATCAATTGCATCCGGCCGTCGACGAAGCAAACCAGGGCAAGAAGGGCGTGCGGGCTCTGCTTCACCGCCAGATTTTCGGCCGCGGCGACGGCGCACCCGGAATTTCGACCGTGATGGTCGATGCTTTCAACATCGTGCAGGATCGTATCGCGCGCTCGCGCCTTGCCGGCGATCCGCCGGACGCAATGGTCTCGCCGCGCCTGCAAGATGTTGGTTTATTTGATTTTCATCGCGCCGAAGAGGCTATCGAGCGGGGCCAGCAGGCCGCCGAGCGCCAACTCGACGACATCATCCGCGAGATCGAGACGCGAGACACAAGGCGCGGACCCGGCCAACCGGATCGCGCGCGTGGTTCGTCAATCGCGACGCTTCAGCCGGTCGCCAAATAACCGCGCATCGCCGAAACTTCCAATTCGACTTCCTCGGTATAGTATTTGACGATGTCGCCTATCGAGACGATGCCGACGAGTTTGTCATCCTCGATGACCGGCAAGTGACGGAAGCGTCCGCGCGTCATCGTTTCTCTCAGTTCTTCGGTCGTGCACGTTTTGGTGCAGGAAACGACGTCGCGAGTCATGCCTTTGCTTGCCGGCATTTCGAGTGCCGCCGCGCCGTGCTCGGCGATCATGCGGATGATGTCGCGTTCCGAAATAATGCCGACGACCTTGCCGCCCTCGCCGACGATGACGATTGCACCGATCTTGCGGCTCGAGAGCCGCAACGAAATTTCCTGAATGGAATCTTCAGGACGCGCCGTCATGACGCCGCGTGGCTTCGATTTCAAAATTTGACCAATAATCACAGGCCCGGCCTCCGTTCTCTGGAACGTTGCACCGACCGGAAGGCCGAAATCGCCTGCGCCAAACTCAAAACGACTTCGCTAGGCTTGCTCGATCTTCTGCCGGCGTACTGCGTTTTCTCACCCAAGATGTGTCCGCTCTATCGGCGAACTAAACTGAAGGCTGAGGCAAGTGAGACACGAATGCAAGCCTTCAATCTCGTTGTGCAGCAGACGGAGGATCGTTTTGCATTGCACTATCAAATAGGCTGAACGCGCATAAACCGAACACGTATCCTCCGATGTGCGCTTCCCATGCGATGGCGCCTGTTGCACCGAATGTTCCGAAGCCGATCGTGGCGAGCAGGTTCAAACCGAGAAAAACGAGAGAGAAGAATATCACGCGGCGATCGCCAAGCGCTTGCTTGAGTGACATGCGCGGGATCGCGCGAG
This sequence comes from Hyphomicrobium sp., assembly GCA_035538995.1. Taxonomy (GTDB): domain Bacteria; phylum Pseudomonadota; class Alphaproteobacteria; order Rhizobiales; family Hyphomicrobiaceae; genus Hyphomicrobium_B. Next base: position 3,157 of record DATLJG010000340.1, read on the forward strand.
GCTCTTTGCGCAACAGATAGCCTTGCCCGTGATCGACGGCATTGAAGAGAAAGCGCATGACGCCACCCATCATAGCGGAGATGGCGCCCGAGGCTCCGATCACCGGAGCCGCCAATCCAAAATTGAACGCGAGAAATAAAAGCGCGCCGGAAATTCCTCCCAGAATAGAAAACGCGAAAAAGCGAAAATTTCCCAGACGCGCGCAAAGAACCGAACCAAACGCCAGGAGCCAAACGGAGTTGAAGCCGAGATGCACGACGTCGGCGTGCACGGCCATGTGCGTGACGAACGACGTGACGGCAGCCGTGTCGCCACCCGGCAGTTGACTGGCGAAGCCGGCGTAGCGAGCGGGGATGAAGGCCAGAGTCAAAATCCACCATTCGCGCAGTTCCGGCGTCAGCAGCGAAAGCGTGATGTGGACGGCGATAAGAATGGCAAGCGTCGCCAGAACGCCGCCCGGCACATTGAAAATCGGTTCTCGGTTCTCCACGGCTCCCCGCTCTGGTGTTGACCGGTGCCGCAGTTTGACCGGTGCATATTAATAATGTTGACGCCGCATCCGTCGCCGTCGAGGGCCAGCAAAAGCCCTCGCCCATCGGATGGCATGAAGGATGCTCCCACGTCCACAAGTCCGGCCCTAGCCTTGCCGGTATGTGTCGGAATGGCACGGTTCGCGAACGACGCCGATCCGTTGCCTGCAAATTTTGGGGGCGATGTCGCTCATGAAAGAACTCGTCAGCCAGGCGCTTTACTCATACTGGAACGGCCTCAGGGGTGACCGGATCGCTCCGAAGCGGTTCGAGATCGAACCGTCGTGCATCGCCAGCCATCTGCCCGACACGTTCATCCTGGAACGCCTCACCCGAGATATCGTCCGCTTCCGCCTTGCGGGCACCCGGATTTCGGAGGCCTTTGGCGTCGATTTCCGCGGCGTCAACATCTTCGACCTTTTCGACGAGGCGGACTCTCTGGTGCTGCGGCAGCAGTTTTCCCTCGGCGCCGCGCGTGGCGCCGTGAGCGTCATCCGCCTCAAAGCGTCAAGCCCGGCGGGACTTGCGACCGATTTCGAACTTTTGTTGCTGCCGCTCACGCACACGCGCGAAAGCATCGATCGCTTTCTCGGCTCGCTCGTGCCCATCAGCAATCCGGACTGGCTTGGTTCTGTTGCCCTGACGGAGCGCAAGCTCCTCGGACACGAAACGATCTGGCCCGACGGCTTGGTCGGCCACCCCATCGCCCCGTTGGACGGCCAAGCACCCTTTTTGCCGACGGTTCGGGAAGCACAAATCGTGCGCTCCGATCGCCGCCAGTTTCGCGTCTATGAGGGCGGCCTCAGCCGTCCGGTCACCGATTGATCCAACTTAGTTTTAACCCTTTGGGCGGATCTGCGGCAACGCCCGGCAGTACCCGCCGATTATGAGCCGAATTTTAGAGGTTCGTTAAGAGACGGACCGCCATAGTTCCTGGAAGCTGTCGTCGCCGGTGCGTTCCGATCGACGGTCTCACATTGGATTTTCGCTGCGGGCCCAAGGAATGGCCATGGCCATGCATTCGAGCACTCTACGCGACACGACGACCGGGCATCGGGCCGATGCCCGCCAAACGCGCGACATGCGCCGGCACCGCCGTTTGCCGCTGTCGCTCGCCGGCCGTTTCATGAGGGCCGATCGCAGCGAATTCACATGCCAGCTCAAGAATATCTCGGTCGGCGGCGCGTTCGTCGTCACCCCGCATGCGCCCGAAGTCGGAGAGCGGGTCGTCGCCTACTTCGATCACCTCGGTGGACTGGAAGGAAACGTAGTTCGCCGCACGGCCGACGGCTTCGCCTTCGTTTTCAAAGTGACCGAGTACAAGCGGGAAAAGCTCGCGGCGCAGATTATGTGGCTCGTCAACCGAGCTGAGTTCCCCGGCGAGCAAGGACGCTTGCACGAGCGCACTGGAACTCGCGGACGGCGAACAACGTTGAAGGTGGACGACGTCATTATCGACGTCGAATTGCTCGATCTTTCGGCATCAGGAGCATCCATCGGCACGCCCGCAAGGCCGCCGATCGGAAGTTTCGTCATGGCCGGAAAGACCCGGGCAATTGTTCGCCGCCACCACGAACTAGGCATTGGACTTCAATTCTTGACGCTGCTTTCGCCTGAGGCGTTGCGCGACAGTTTTCCCTAACCGTTATCGCGTTGGTTGTGTGATGCCCCAAATCGCCCGCCGAGTTGCCAAAATCACGAAGTTAAACTTTGACGTAATTTTTACGAGAATGCCGAGGCCGGCATTCATGCTAAAAAGAAGTGTTTCGCGTACTGTATCGTGCCGTGTTCGAGGGCGTATCATGAAGTACGGTAGCGTGGCCATGAGTGTGGCCGTGAGTATGTTCGCTGTGACGTTGCCGGTGGCGGCGCAGCAAATAGCAATTGTAAGCCCGGCATCGCGTGCTCCTGAATTCATGCGGATTTATGGAAGCTCGCAGCCTCCCTATGGGTTCGTGTCTTTCTGCGAACGATTTGCGGCCGACTGCGTCGCGACATCGGCCAACGATTCACGGCTCGAAGGGACGCCCGAACGGCTCAGCGAACTCGATGTGATCAATCGTCAGGTTAATCACGAGATCGAGCCCGCGACCGACAAGGAGATTTATGGCGTCGCTGAGTATTGGACGCTGCCGACGACGCGCGGCGATTGCGAGGACTACGCGCTGCTCAAGCGGCACCGCCTCATCGCGCGCGGCTGGCCGTCAAGCTCGCTGCTGATGACGGTCGTGCGCGACGAGAAGAACGAAGGCCACGCCGTTCTGACCGCGCGCACCACGCAAGGCGATTTCATTCTCGACAACAAAATCGATGTTGTCCGCATGTGGAACCAGACGCCGTATCATTACGTGATGCGCCAGTCGTATCTCAATCCGAAGGTCTGGGTTTCGCTCGACCCGAACGATGCGTCGACACCGGCGGCAATCGCGGGTGTGCAATCGGCACCGGAGTTTCCGGGGTTCGAAGGCATCGACTCGCTTCCCTGACGGGACTTGTGGCGGGGAGCTATCCCCGCCTCTCATTTGCTCCGCGGCAGCGAATTACCACCGCCGTTTCCTCTCCGGCCGATTTACTGCGACTGCGGTTTGAATCCGGCCGCATAGCGCTTCCAATTCGCAACGTAGCGGCGCGCGGCGCCGCCAAAGCGCGCGACTTCGTCATCGCTCAACTGGCGCACGATTCTGCCGGGCGATCCCATGACCATCGAACGCGGCGGGATTTCCTTGTTCTCGGGGATCAGCGTGTTGGCGCCGATCACGCACTCTTCGCCGATCTTGGCGCCATTGAGAATGATCGAGCCGATCCCGATCAGGCTGCCACGGCCAATCGTACAGCCATGCAGCATGACCATATGGCCGATCGTGCAATCGGGACCGATGGTCAATGGGAAGCCCGGGTCGGTGTGCAGCACAGACCCGTCCTGCACATTCGAACGTTCGCCGACCGTAATCAGCTCGTTATCGCCGCGAAGCACGGCGCCGAACCAGACGCTCGCTTCCTCTTCGAGCTTCACTTTGCCGAGAACGACCGCGTTCGGCGCAACCCAAAACGCACCGCTGGCGGGAGTCGTAACGCCGGCACCATCCAAGTTGTAGAGAGTCATAAGCTGATCTTTGCGCGCCTCAAATGCCTTCGAGATCCATGTCGAGGATAGCCATCTGGAGCTGGTACGACGTTTCGCCGTCCTCCTCCTCCCGATAGAGCGCCGCAACGAACTCGTTGTTGATGAAGACTTCCGCCATATCGTCTTTCTTCGGCTGCGGCCGGATTTCCAGCGATGGCGCTCCAAACGTTTTGCGCAAATAGGTTTGAAGCCGTGCAAGCTCGTCTTTCTTCAAGGTTTTTCTCCTGGTGAATTTCAGAGGCCGCCGAAGTCTTCGACCCAGCCTTGCTCCATCGAGCGCGCAGGCTCCGAGCAGCCGGCGCTACCGACGATTTTCGCCGGAACGCCCGCGACCGTGACGTTCGGGGGAACGTCGGAAAGGACCACCGACCCGGCCGCGATGCGCGAGCACGAGCCGATCTTGATGTTGCCGAGCACCTTGGCGCCGGCGCCGACCAGAACGTTGTCGCCGATCTTGGGATGCCGGTCGCCCGTCTCCTTGCCGCTGCCGCCGAGGGTCACGGCATGGAGGAACGAGCAGTTGTCGCCGACGACCGCCGTTTCGCCGACGACGAAGCCGGTCGCGTGATCGAGCATGATGCCCTGGCCGAAGCGCGCCGCCGGATGAATATCGACGCCGAACATGCGCGAGCCCTGGCTCTGCAGATAAAGCGCGAAGTCACGGCGGCCGCGCTTCCAGAGCGCATGCGAGAAGCGATGCGTTACGAGGGCGTGAAAGCCCTTGAAATAAAGAAGCGGGTCGAGGAAGCGCGTGCAGGCCGGATCGCGATCGTAGACGGCGGCAAGATCAGCGCGGAAACTCAGGCCAAGCGCATCGTCGTCAAGCACGCTGTGAAACGTTTGCGAGATGAGGCCGGCGTCGACGTCGGTGTGGTTCAGGCGCTGCGCCAGGCGGTGGCAGACGGCGTCTTCGAGATCATCATGGCTCAGCACCGTTGCGAAGATAAAGCTGCCGAGCGCCGGCTCGGCCTTCATGGCGGACTGCGCCTCGGAACGGATCTGCGCCCAAATCGGGTCGACGACCTGAACGTGCGACGTTGCTGTCTTCGTGTTCGACACAGTGAATATGCCTCTCGCCACAAGTCCCTGAACAGACCCTAAAGGTTACTTGCTCGCCGCGAATAAAGAGTTTCACAGGCGATTAACGGTGCCGCGCACCCGGGTCAATCCGTGACCGTTCCCTACTATATAGAATGCCGGCGCCGCGCGCATCTGCCGCCGAGGAGCACATTTGCCGGGCCTGAAATTGCACCTTAAATGGCCGCGCAACCGGAAAGGACGGCGGAATGGCGGACACCAGGGGCGAAGAACCGGCATTGAGATATGCCAAAGACGGTGCAATCGCCTGGATCATTGCCGACAATCCCTTGCGCATGAATGCCTTGACCGGCGCCATGTGGGGAGCCTTGCCGGACGCCGTCGGCGCTGCCGTCGTCGATCCCGAGGTGCGCGTCATCGTTCTGCGCGGCGCCGGGGATCGAGCTTTCTCGGCGGGCGCCGACATTTCAGAATTTGAAAGCGGCCGGACGGGCGACGCCGCAAAAATCTATGACGCCTTGAACGATGCCGCCTTCAACGCGCTGATCCATTGCCCGAAGCCGACGATCGCGATGATCCACGGCTTCTGCCTCGGTGGCGGACTGGGATTGGCGCTGTGCTGCGACATGCGGATCGCGGATGAAACAAGCCAGTTCGCGATACCGGCCGCCAAACTCGGCATCGGCTACAATGCCCGGTGGGTCCGTCCGATCCTCGCTGCCGTACCTGCCGATCGTGCCAAACAGCTGTTGTTCACGGGACGCCGGTTCCGATCCGCCGATGCGGAAGCGATGGGTCTCATCACGCAGCTCGTCTCCAAGCAGGACATTGAAACGACCGTTCGCGCCCTGGCGACGGAAATCGCCGAGAACGCGCCGCTCTCGGTCGCGGCCGCCAAACACGTCATCGA
>DATLJG010000341.1:0-11242 GCA_035538995.1 Hyphomicrobium sp.
GGACCGTCAGCAATGATGTCGCCTGCTCTGACGACGTCGCCGACGTTGATCAGCGGCCGCTGGTTGATGCAGGTGTTCTGGTTCGAACGCTGGAACTTGCGCAGACGATAGATGTCAACGCCCGGCTTCGAAGGATCCTGCTCTTCAGTCGCCCGGACAACGATACGGGTTGCATCGACCTGATCGACGATGCCCGTGCGGCGTGCGGCGATGGCGGCGCCCGAGTCATGGGCAACGCGCTCTTCCATGCCGGTACCGACAAGCGGCGCTTCCGCCTTGATCAGCGGCACGGCCTGACGCTGCATGTTCGAGCCCATCAAGGCGCGGTTGGCGTCGTCGTTCTCAAGGAACGGAATGAGCGCGGCCGCGACTGAAACGAGCTGCTTCGGCGACACGTCGATATAATCGACGCGATCCGTCGGAACGAGCATGACGTCGCCGTTATGGCGAACGGTGACGAGATCTTCCGTCATCTTGCCCTTGGCATCGATGACGGCGTTGGCCTGCGCCACGTGATGGCGCATCTCTTCCATGGCGGAAAGATAAGCGACCTCGTCCGTTACGCGGCCGTTGACGACCTTGCGATACGGGCTCTCGATGAAGCCGTACTTGTTGACGCGCGCGAAGGTTGCCAACGAGTTGATCAGACCGATGTTCGGGCCTTCCGGCGTCTCAATCGGGCAGATGCGGCCGTAGTGGGTCGGATGCACGTCGCGGACTTCGAAGCCTGCGCGCTCGCGCGTCAAACCGCCCGGTCCAAGCGCCGAGAGGCGGCGCTTGTGGGTGATTTCCGACAACGGGTTCGTCTGGTCCATGAACTGCGACAGCTGCGAGGACCCGAAGAACTCACGCACGGCGGCGGCCGCCGGCTTGGCGTTGATCAGATCCTGCGGCATCACCGTGTCGATATCGACCGACGACATGCGCTCCTTGATGGCGCGCTCCATGCGCAGCAGACCGACGCGATACTGATTTTCCATCAGCTCGCCGACCGACCGGACGCGACGGTTGCCGAGATGGTCGATGTCGTCGATTTCGCCCTTGCCGTCGCGCAGATCGACAAGCGTCTTCACGACCGCGAGGATGTCTTCCTTGCGGAGGACGCGCATGGTGTCAGGCGCATCGAGTTCAAGACGCATGTTCATCTTCACCCGGCCGACGGCCGAGAGATCGAAGCGCTCCGGATCGAAGAACAGGCCGTGGAACAGCGCGGTCGCCGCTTCGATGGTCGGCGGTTCGCCCGGGCGCATGACCCGGTAGATGTCCATCAGCGCTTCCTGCTGATTGGCGTTCTTGTCGATGTTGAGCGTGTTGCGGATGAAGGCGCCGATGTTGACGTAGTCAATGTCGAGGATGTGGAATTCCTTGACCTTCTGTTCCTTCAGCTCAGCAAGCAGGTTGGCATCGAGCTCATCGCCGGCTTCAGCGAAGATCATGCCGGATTCGAGATCGACGATATCCTCGGCGATGAAACGGCCCGCCAAATCGTCGGCCGAAATCAGGATTTCCTTGATGCCGCTTTCCGCAAGCTCGCGTGCACGACGTGCGGTGATCTTCTCGCCCTGACGCGCGATCACTTCGCCCGTCTTGGCGTCGGCGATGTCGGATTGAGGCGTGATACCGCGGAACTTCTCCGGGATATACGGCATCTTCCAGCCGCGCTTCGATTCCTTGATCGGAATGTGCTTGTAGAAATGCGCCAGGATTTCTTCGTCATCGAGGCCGAGCGCATACAGCATCGTCGTCACCGGCAGCTTGCGGCGACGGTCGATGCGCACATAGACGATGTCTTTCGCGTCGAACTCGAAGTCGAGCCACGAACCGCGATAGGGAATGATGCGAGCCGCGAACAACAGCTTGCCGGAAGAATGCGTTTTGCCGCGATCGTGATCGAAGAAGACGCCCGGCGAGCGGTGCATCTGCGAAACGATCACGCGCTCGGTGCCGTTGATGATGAAGGTGCCGTTCTGCGTCATGAGCGGCATGTCGCCCATGTAGACGTCCTGCTCCTTGACGTCCTTGATCGACTTGGAGCCCGTCTCTTCGTTCACATCGAACACGATCAGGCGCAGCTTCACCTTCAGCGGCGCGGCGAACGTCATATCGCGCTGCATGCACTCATCGACGTCGAACTTCGGCGGCTCGAACTCGTAGCTGACGAATTCCAGCGTCGACTTGCCGGCAAAATCCGAAATCGGAAACACGCTTTTGAAAACCGACTGCAAGCCAAAGTCGTCCGAACGACCGCCCGGAGGCTCTTTGACCATCAGAAAGTCATCATAGGAAGCCTTTTGAACCTCGATGAGGTTCGGCATCTCAGCGACTTCGCCGATCGATCCAAATTGCTTTCTGAGGCGTTTGCGGCTTGTGAGGGTTTGAGCCATGTCGATCCCTTCGTGCTCTCGTATGCGGGGGAGGACCCGCGATCCAAATGCGACTTGCCAAGCCCCGAAATTTTGCCGGGGCTCTTGAAACGGTTCGCCGGAAGGCCCTTGTCTGAGATTGCGCGAACCTCAAGGACCCTCCGGGGAGCCGTTTTTCGTTGCTCGTGGCGACTCGCGTTCCGCGAGCCGGCCGCCACGAGCGGCAGTGCGCGGTTTGGCACCGGCCGGGAGATCCCAGCCAGTGCCAAATCGATTACTTCACTTCGACCGAAGCGCCCTGATCTTCGAGCTGCTTCTTGATCTTCTGTGCTTCGTCCTTCGACACGCCTTCCTTCACGGGCTTGCCGCCGGCCTCAACGAGGTCCTTGGCTTCCTTCAGGCCGAGTCCGGTGATGGCGCGAACTTCCTTAATGACGTTGATCTTCTTGTCGCCGCCCGACTTCAGGATGACGGTGAACTCGGTCTGTTCTTCAGCCGGAGCAGCAGCGCCGCCGCCAGCAGCCGGAGCCGCGACAGCGACTGCAGCGGCCGCCGAAACGCCCCACTTCTCTTCCAGAGCTTTTGCGAGTTCAGCAGCTTCGAGCACCGTCAGGCTCGACAGGTCGTCAACGATTTTCTCGATCTTAGACATATATAGTGTCCTTCCGATTTGAACCTAGAGGTTGAGTTGCAGCACCCCGATTTTTGGTGCTGCGATAGCGTTTCGAGGGCTCCAATGCCCCACAACGTGCCTGTCGCGGCTTATGCCGCCTCGCCTTGCGACGCCTTGGCCTGAATGACCCGTGCGAGCTGGGCTCCCGGCTCCTTGACGGTCCGAGCGATCTTCGTCGCCGGAGCGTTGAGGAGGCCAATGAGCTTGGCGCGCAGTTCATCCAGAGACGGCAGCTCGGCCAGAGCTTTCACACCATTCGCGTCGAGGATGGTCTTGCCCATCGCGCCGCCGAGGATGACGAGTTTTTCGTTCCCCTTGGCATACGTGACGGCAGCCTTCGCCGCTGCGATCGGATCTTTCGAAAAGGCCAGAATGGTCGGGCCCGTCATCAGATCCGAGAGCTTCTCGGCGTCGGTATCCTTGAGCGCGAGCTGTGCCAGCTTGTTCTTGGCCACCTTCACAGAACCGCCAGCTTCTTTAACGCGCTTGCGGAACTCTGCGGATTGGGCGGCCACGAGGCCGGTGTTGTGGGCGACCACAACCACGCCGGTGCTTTTCAGCTCGCCGTGGAGATGGTCGATGAGCTCACGTTTCGCGGCTCTATCCACGTCTCGTCTCCTTGCTGCGAAGCTCCATTTGCGAAGCTTCGCGGGTTGCACCTAGCCGCCGTCTCCGGTGAAGGATCGGGCGACCTTCGTCTGTCCTCGTTCCCGTGGACCGCGAGTGATGAGCGGCACGGTGCTGACCCAGAAGGTTCAAATCGAAATCAGGGCTTGCGCCTCAAATTCGATCCACTTCTGTCTCATGCAGGCTCTCTCATCAGAGAGATTTCGGCCGACCGGCGAACCGGGTTGGCACCTACAATCTCGGACAGTTCCGAACCGAAGCAGCGTGTGCCCCGGTTCGGGATTTTCCGGGTTGCCCCGGAATTCGTGAAAGTCTTAGACGACAGGCCCCGAAGCGACGGTTGCCGTGTCGAGCTTGAGGCCGGGCCCCATCGTCGACGACAGCGACACCTTCTTCAGGTACGTGCCTTTTGAGCCGGTCGGCTTGGCTTTGACGACAGCGTCGACGAAAGCCTTGATGTTCTGGACGAGCGCCTCTTCGGTGAAGCTCGCCTTGCCGACGCCGGCGTGAACGATGCCGGCTTTCTCGACGCGGAACTCGACGGAGCCGCCCTTCGCACCCTTGACGGCGCTGGTGACGTCCATCGTCACGGTGCCGACACGCGGGTTCGGCATCAGGCCACGCGGGCCCAGCACCTTACCGAGACGGCCGACGAGGCCCATCATGTCCGGCGTCGCGATGCAGCGATCGAAGTTGATCGTGCCCTTCGAGACGATCTCGACGAGATCTTCAGCACCGACGACATCGGCGCCCGCCGCCTTGGCTTCATCAGCCTTGGCGCCCTTCGCGAACACTGCAACGCGCGCCGTGCGGCCGGAGCCGTTCGGCAGATTGCAGACGCCGCGCACCATCTGGTCGGCGTGCTTGGGATCGACGCCGAGGTTGACGGCGACCTCAATCGTCTCGTCGAACTTCGCCTTGGCACGTCCCTTGAGAATCTTCACGGCTTCCGCGAGGTCGTAAGCCTTACCGGCCTTCAGACCTTCCTTGACGGTGACCATGCGCTTACCGCCGGCCTTGCGCGTCTCTTTGATCTTCTCTGCGCTGATCTGAGCTTTTGCCATCGGACCTTACTCCACCACGCTGAGACCCATCGAACGCGCGCTACCCGCAAGCGTGCGAGCGGCGGCATCGATGTCGTCGGTGTTCATGTCCTTGAGCTTGCCCTTGGCAATCTCTTTCAGCTGAGCCATCGTCACCTGACCAGCGACAACGCGGCCCGGCTCCTTGGAGCCCGAACCGCCCTTGCCGGTCGGCTTCAAACCGGCGGCCTTTTTGATGAGGAACGTCGCCGGCGGCTGACGCATCTCGAAGGTGAAGGAACGATCGGAATAGACCGTGATCTTCACCGGAATCGGCGTACCCTGCTCGATGTCCTTCGTCTTGGCGTTAAAGGACTTGCAGAATTCCATAATGTTGACGCCGCGCTGGCCGAGCGCGGGACCGATCGGCGGCGACGGATTCGCCGCGCCTGCCGGCACTTGTAGATTGATAAAGCCATCGACTTTCTTCGCCATGGTTCCCCTTCAGCGTTAGAGCCAGCGCCGGTATGGCGTGAGGCTCAGGGTTAGCGGTCCAACGGGCCTTGACTTCGATCGACGAAGCCCTGCCCTCCCGCACGTCCCATATCCGGGCAATGCCCCGACATGGTTTCCGATGCACGAAGCACCGGAAATCTCAATTCACCAGCAGCGCTGCGGCGCTGCTCCTTCGTTGATCAGCCCCATCAACTTGCAATTTTCTCGACTTGGCCGAATTCGAGTTCGACCGGCGTCGGACGACCGAAGATCGACACCGCCACCTTGACCCGCGAACGCTCCTCGTCGACCTCTTCGACAATGCCCGTGAACGATGCGAACGGGCCGTCGGCCACCTTGACGTTTTCGCCGATCTCGAAAGTGATGGTCGGCCGCGGCCGCTCGACACCTTCCTTGACCTGATTGAGGATGCGCATCGCTTCATCCTCGGGGATCGGCATCGGCTTGTTGTCGGCACCGAGGAAGCCGGTCACCTTCGGCGTATTCTTGATCATCACGAACGCCTGGTCGGTCATCTTCATCTTGACCAGCACGTAGCCCGGCAGAAATTTGCGCTCCGTCGGAATTTTGCGTCCGCGCTTAACCTCGACGACCTCTTCGGTCGGCACGACGATCTCTTCAAACAGCTCGTCAAGGCCGCCCGCCTTCGCGCGTTCGCGGATAGCGTCGGCGACCTTGCGCTCGAAATTCGTGTAGGCGTGAACGATGTACCAGCGCGTACCGGCAACCGTTTTCTTCTCTTCGCGTTCTTGCGCGACAACCATTCTCAAAGGCCCTCTTGCGCGTCACTCAAGCCGATAAATGCAGGCTGAAATCAGCTGCCCACCCCTAGAACGAGGCGCACGACATGGCTCAACGCCTGATCAACGAGCAAAAAGAAAATAGAGGCGAGCGCGACCATGATGAGCACCATCACAGTCGTGATCCACACCTCTTTCCATGTCGGCCAGGTTACCTTGGCGACTTCCTGCCGAACTTCTTGCATAAAGGTTATGGGATTGAACTTCGCCATCAAAGTGCTTTCTGAGCGCATATGCGACAACATGCCGCATCCTGCCCCGTCGTTGTGACCGGGCAGGTCGGCAGATCAAACCTAAACGAGGCTGGCAGGGGCGGAGGGTCTCGAACCCCCGACCTTCGGTTTTGGAGACCGACGCTCTACCAATTGAGCTACACCCCTTAAACGCGACATGAGCAGAAGCCCAAGCGTCGAGCAGCCTCTTTTGGGGCGTGTTTCCTTAACTGAACTCATTGGCGTTGTCAGCCCCTACGCCGTGCTTTTTTATATATGCGCGCTATAAATCAAATTCGAGGCCGGTGAGCGCCTCGAATCCCGTCCGTCGGCAATTATTCAAATGGCCTCCTGCCCTGCGCCTGGGATCGGTTCGATGACGACAGCCGAGCCATAGGCCAGCACTTCGGTCACCGCCGCGGCGATCTCGTTGGCATCATAACGCATGGCGAGAACGGCGTTGGCCCCCATCTCATAGGCATGCTGGACGAGAAGATCGAAGGCTTCCTGACGGGCGTGCTCGGCGAGCTTGGTGTAAACCGTGATATTGCCGCCGAAAAAGATCTGGATCGCGGCCCCCAGATTGCCGACGACGCTGCGCGACCGCACCGTCAATCCCTTCACCATGCCGAGTTGGCGCACGACACGGTATCCTTGAATATCATTCGTCGTCACCACCAGCATGCGTTCCCCTCTTTCCGGGCCATCAAGCGGCCTGCCCTGAGCATATCATCAAGGTAAAGCAACATGCCTGCGTTAGCGACTGAAGAAGTGGCGATGCGAACGCTCGTGAGATCGGCGGCGTCTGAACGAAGCCCCTCCGCCCGGCGACCGTCACCCCTTGAAATTCGCCTTTCTGACAGCTGGCGCTTAGGCTATCTGCTTGTCCCGGCGCGGGCACGGAAGCGACGTTCAGCCGGACGCAAAGCCGGGATCGAAGCGCAGTGCCGACGCCACAGACTAAATCCTGCCGCGTTCATCCTTTCATAGCCTCGCCATGACATTCACACCTCATCGCCGCGACGTCCTCACCGGAACTCTGGCAGCATCCCTCATCGGTTGGTCGAACTCAGCAGGAGCGGCGTCCGTTGGCGCAATGGCGCTCGGCGATCCGGAACCGTTCTCATTCGATAAATTGAAAGCGCGCGCGAAGGACTTGTCGAAGACAGCCTACGTGCCGCCGCCGAAGCCTTCCGATTCCGATCCGTTGCGCAACATGACCTTCGATACGTTTGCGCAGGCGGTCTACAAGCCGGAAATGGAGCTATGGCGCGGGGTCGCAGGCGCGCAAACGGTGCGGCTCTTTCCGCAGGGCCGCTTCTACGCCGAACCCGTCGGCATCTACGTGCTGGAGAACGGGCAAGCGCGCGAAGTTCTCTATTCGCCTGATCTCTTCAACATGCCGGCCAATCATCCGCTGCGAACGCTGAAGAATGCGGGCTTCGCCGGCTTTCGCCTCATGAGCCGCGGCGGCGTCAGCGATTGGCTGGCTTATCTCGGCGCCTCCTATTTCCGCTCATCCGATCCCAACGATCAGTACGGTGGTTCGGCACGCGGTCTCGCCATCAACACCGGACGGCCCGAGGAATTTCCGCGCTTCACGTCCTTCTGGCTTGAACAGAACGGCGCGGGCATGAACATCTACGCGCTTCTGGAAAGCCAAAGTGTCGTCGGCGCCTACCACATGGACAGCCGCCGCATTGAAGGCGGCCAGGGCGGCGCCGTGCAGGACATCGAGTGCGAACTCTATTTCCGCGCGCCTATCGACATGCTGGGTATCGCACCGCTGACCGGCATGTTCTGGTATGGCGAGAACTCCGGTCATTTCCGCGGCGATTGGCGGCCCGAGGTCCACGATTGCGACGGCCTTTCGATGTGGACCGGCACGGGCGAGCGCATCTGGCGGCCGCTCGCCAACCCGCCGCGTATCGTGACGAACAGCTTCTCCGACGAAAATCCAAAAGGTTTCGGGCTGATCCAGCGCGACCGCAACTTCGAGAATTACCAGGACGACAGCCTGTTCTACGACCGTCGTCCGAGCATGTGGGTCGAACCGCTCTCGGGCTGGGGCAAGGGCTCGGTCAACCTGGTGCAGTTGCCGACGACCAACGAAACCGAAGACAACATGGTGGCGTTCTGGACGCCGGAAGAAAAGATCGTCGCCGGTTCGAACCTCAATTCCAAATACCGCCTGTACTGGGGCATCGACTCGCCGCCGACGGGCGACGTCGCCCGCATCGTCGCGACGCGCGTCGGCCTGGGCGGTCTGGGCGGACGCGACCTCGATCTCCGGCACACGAAACCCGGCGCCCGCAAATTCATGATCGATGTCGAGGGCAAGGTCCTCGAAGATCTCACGCGATACGGCGGCACGCACACGGTCGTCACGTCGACGCGCGGCTCGATCACCGGTGTTGAGGCGTTTCCGGTCGTCGGCACAAAGCGCTGGCGCATGATGTTCGATTTATCCGATCTCGGCGGCGAGCCTGCGGATCTCCGCGCCTTTCTGGAAAAGGACGGCGTCGCGCTCAGCGAAACCTGGATTTTCCAGGCGTTTCCTTGAGCGGCGCGGCACCTGCTTTCAATACGCTCCGCTTTCTCTCCGGAATGGCTGACGATTTCTGATTTTCGCGGACGCGATCCGTTTGTTCGGGTCTTCGCGGGAACCCTCCGCACGGTCCGACGGTTGTTCCAGCCGTCACGGAGGTTCGAGATGAAAACGCTTTTGGCGGGCGCATTCGTTCTGTTCGGCTCTTACTTGGCCTTCAGCAACGGCGATGAAGGTCCGGCAAACCATCCGCAAACGCTGCATCCGCCTATGAACGCCGATGCCGCGATGACGCCGGACTCGGGCACCTCTGGTATCGGAAGCGCGGCCCGGTAGGCTCCGCTTTGCTTTCCCTGTGCCGGCCACTCAGCGATCTGTTTCTCGCCGGGGCCTAAATCTTGCCACGGAGGGGCGCGACATTACGGTCCCGCTCGTCGCCCCCAGGCACGACGTGGTTCGCCCAGCCGGTGCCGCATGTCCTATCGCGTCTTTTCCATTCCTCGCAAAGTTCGCGTCAGAGAAGATATCGATTTTCCGGGCCCCGTCGTTATCGACGGGATTGTCGTGGGCGATGTTCGCTGCATGTCACTGATCGTTGGCGAGGGCGGTATCGTCGATGGCACGATCAAGGCGGATACCGTGACGATCCTCGGGGAAGTCACCGGTGAGATTTTCGCGACGCGCTTGACGTTGAAGCAATCCTCGGCCGTGGCGGGCAACATTTTCCACACACATCTCTCGCTTGAGAATGGATGCTTGTTCGAGGGTCGCTCGCGCCGCCATGTTGACCCGCTTCAGCTCACGTAGCCGGACTTTCGGATTCCGCAGCCTAGCGACCGTCGCGAAACGCCGTTTTCGCGGACGTATTGCATTTTACAATCCCTTTTCAACGCTTTTTAACAGTCCGTCCGAATACTGACTTTTTGCCGATTTGTCAGGGCTGTGGCGGCGGATGAGGGCGAATGCTGGCGAGGAAGCGCGAAATCACGCGCTGATTGGGCGGCGCGGCTTGCAGCGCGCGAGAACTCTGTCGCTGCGTTCGATCCAGCGCGATATTCTCGTGGCCATCGCCAGCGGCCAAAATCTTTCGATCATCATGAATGAACTTTGCCGGCGCGTCGAATTCCTGGCGCCGGATCTGATTTGCTCAATTCTAATGGTCGACGAAACCGGTTGCCTGAGAACTCTGGCAAGCCCGTCTCTTCCAGTTGAATACTCAAAAGCTGTCGACGGCATCCAGATCGGACCGATGATCGGTTCATGCGGAACCGCAGCGTACCTTGGACAGCCGGTCGAAGTGACGGACATCGCAACCGATCCGCGCTGGCAGAATTTCAAGCATCTGGCGCTGCCGCACGGTCTGCGCGCCTGCTGGTCCAGCCCCATCGTCGGGCGCGAGCAGCAGGTCATCGGCACCTTCGCGTTTTATTTTCGCGAGCCGCGCGGCGCGTGCGCGTTCGAACGACAGGTCGTTGCCGCCTCATTGCACATTTGCGCCATTGCCATCGAACAATGGCAGACGCGCGAGACGATCCGTCAGCTGGCGTTCAATGATCCCCTGACGCGCCTCGGCAATCGCACGATGCTGAAGGAACGTCTGCCGGATATTCTCGCGGCGGCGTCCGCCAATTCAAAGCGCGTCGCCCTTCTCTATCTCGATCTCGACGGCTTCAAAGCCGTCAACGACCTGTACGGACACCCGTGCGGCGACGAACTGCTTTGCCAGATCTCGAGAAAACTTTCGGAAATCGCACCGAAGGCCGATCTTACCGTGCGCCTCGGCGGCGACGAGTTTCTTATCGCGGTCACCGTTCCCTACGACAGCAATGAACACGAATATCTGGCGGCGCGCCTCGTGACTGGCGTCAGTGGTCATTACCGGCTCAACGACGGACTGAGCGCGGCTGTCGGCGTTTCCATCGGGGTCGCGCGCTTTCCGGATGACGGCTCGGACATCAACGCGCTCGTCGCTCGCGCCGATGCTGCTCTTTATCGGGTGAAAAACTGCGGACGTCGCGCTTACGCTGTCTTCGATGCCTCAATGGAACGCGAGCAGCGCGAGCGCCGGGGCCTGGAGCGCGATATCGGTCTGGCGCTGGATGCGGGCGAGCTTTCGCTCGTCTATCAGCCGATCGCCGACACCACGTCTCGCAGGATACAAGGCTTCGAAGCGCTTCTCCGGTGGCATCACTCCACGCGCGGCAACGTCCCGCCCGACAAATTCATCCCCGCTGCCGAGAACTGCGGAGCGATCGCGGAGATCGGCGCATTCGCACTTCGCGAAGCCTGTCGCGAAGCATCGAAATGGCAACTGCCGCTCAGGGTCGCTGTGAACGTCTCCCCGGCCCAGATCGTCAACGCCGATTTTATCGGACTCGTTGAATCGGTTTTGAACGAAACGGACCTTGATCCGCGCCGGCTCGAAATCGAAGTGACGGAAAGCCTGTTCATTCATGACGCCGACCAGGCACGGCATTGCCT
>DATLJG010000342.1:0-2068 GCA_035538995.1 Hyphomicrobium sp.
GAGATGACGATCGGATGGTCCTCGACGACGAGGAGTTTCACAGCTGCTCGCGGCCTCACTTAGACGTCCCCCCAGCTATTTGGTTCTAGCGAGGCAAGCTCGAATATCAACGTCGATCTATCGGGATTTTTTCCCACGCGAAATGGAAGCATGGACGTCAATTAGCCAGCACACTGATCTCAGCATCTCTGCGCTGCGTATGTCGTCTCAGCGGTGTGCGTCGGGGCCATGAACTCAAGCCATGACCTCCGGAGCACCAAAGGAAGACCTCCGAACACGTCCGCCTAGTTGGGAACGACGCTCGACGGCGCCTCGATGTCCAGATCCGTCATGATCGTAAAAGTCCCATCAAAAAGCCGGTTTTTCGGATCGGTAACCGGTGTGACGATATTGCGAACCGGCAGCCCCGTCGTCTTATCGACATAGACGCTCTGCTGCTTTGGTGCGCTCACCGCCGACACGCGCGGGCCCTTCTCCTTGGCGTCGGCCGGCAGCGGCATCGCGAGGACGCCTTGATAAAGCGCGTACGTCTTACCCTCGAATTCAGTATCGCCGGCGCACTTATATTCCGTCGAAACCTTGGGCGCATTGGCCACCGATTCCTGGATCTGGTTCGCGACCGTGTTGGCAAACTGATCCGGCAGCACGACCCAGCCGTTACCCTGATTGGACCACGCCTTTTTGCCGACGACGATCATTTGCATCGCCGGCCCATCGCCACCCAAAGTGACTGTCTGGTGCATGCGATCCGGAAGCACATACTCGGCCTCCATTTTCAGCGTCCCGTCCTTGTTGGTAATCGTCGTTTTGAGGCGGAATTTCTTGGCGTCGCGCAGCTTCGCAAACGCATTGTCGACCTGCTCTTTGCAGCTAAGCTCGGCCAATGCTGGTCCAGAAAGTAGGGAAAGAAGCAGGGCAATCAAAAATGCACGCATCGGCAGGCCACCAAGGGTTGAGTTGAAGAGGCCCCTGGGATCGCGCGAAAGCCATTTCCAAGTCACGGCATTTTTACATGCCAAATGTTCCCGAAATGGCCGGCGGCCGCAAAATTACTTGGCTCTTTGTCCCGCCATCTCCGGCAGATGATCGATGGCGATGCGCATCAGCTCGGGCAATGACTTCACACCAAGTTTGGCTTTGATTTGAGAGCAGGTATTGGCAATCGTTTTATAGCTGACGTGCAGTTCGTCGGCGATCGCCGCATACTGCTTGCCTTGCGCGATCAGTTCGAGCGTCTGCAGTTCTCTCAAAGTCATTCCGCTCAGTGGATTGCTCCGCCCCTTCGTCTCCATCACTGCGATGGCGGAAGCCACCGCATGGCTCAGGAACGGCTTGCCCTGACGAACCGCCTGAAGGGCTTTGACGATGTCGACCGAAGACGTGTCCTTGAGAATGTAGCCGTTGGCGCCGAGCCGAAGCGATTGACTGGCGATCATTGGATCCTCGTGCATCGTAAGGACGAGAATGGGCGTATGCTTATCGTGCACGCGCAAGCGCCTGATGAACGTCAATCCGACCAGAATTCCCTTCTTGATCGCAAGATCGATGATAATCACATCTGGCCGTTCGCTGCGATACGAGCGAAAGCCGTCGATCAAATTCGAAGCGAGCGTAATGTCCTCGATGCCTGCATCTTCAAGAACACGCCGACACCCCTGCAGGACAACGGGGTGATCGTCGATAACCAGAATTTTTGTCATGATGTTATCCGAGTGGGCTCGCTCACGAACGGGCGCTTGGGTTCATTAGGCCGCGCCGGTATTTTGACAGAGACTGCTGTTCCGCGCGGTTTCAGCGCCTCAATGACGAGACTGCCGTCGGCGGAAAGCACACGCTCACGCATCGCCGATAATCCAAAACCGGCACGCACGCCGGGCTTCAATCCGACGCCATCGTCGCTCACCCTGAGGCTGATCAACAGTCCGGACTCATCCGCCGTCGATGTGTCATGGCGGACTTCCTCATCGAGTTCGACCGTGATGCTTGTCGCTTGCCCATGCCGGATGGCATTCGTCAGTGCTTCCTGCGCCGAACGATAAACCGTGAGATCGACCTTCTCGCCATAGAC
>DATLJG010000343.1:0-7063 GCA_035538995.1 Hyphomicrobium sp.
ACGTTTCGGCTCGATGACAAAGGCTTCGCGCCACGTTTTCTCGAACGCCTCGTCCATTGGCGCTGCAAAGTGTTGCGCCAGCCTTATGGCGATCAGGGTTTGCTTATACCGAAACAGTTGTTCGATGCGGTCGGCGGCTACAAAGACCTGCCGGTGATGGATGACATCGATCTTGCGCGCCGCTTGGGACGCAGACGGCTGGCTATGCTCGACGCCGATGCCGTGACCTCTCCTGAACCCTACCGGCGCGAAGGTTACCTGCTTCGCTCATTGCGCAATCAGGCGTGCCACATGCTTTATGGCTTCGGATTTCCGGTGAACCTCGTCGCGCGGCTCTACCGATCGGAATCGACGCCCTAGTCTGCCGCCTTCCGATGCTCTTCAAGTCGCGGCATGATCTCGACGAAATTGCACGGCCGATGCCGCGCATCGAGCTGATATTTTAAGATGCCATCCCAAGCATCGCGGCAAGCGCCGGGTGAGCCCGGAACACAGAAAATATAAGTTCCTCGCGCCACGCCCGCGCAGGCGCGCGACTGGATCGTCGACGTCCCCACCTTCTGATACGAGAGCGTATGGAAAAGGATCGCGAAGCCCTCGATCTCCTTCTCGAAAAGCGGCTTGACGGCTTCCGGCGTCACATCGCGCCCTGTAAATCCCGTACCGCCGGTCGTGATGACACAATCCACCTGCGGATCGTTGATCCACCCTTCGACGATTTGCCGAATAGCTTGCTCGTCGTCTCGGACGAGTTTGCGGTCCGCCAGAACATGTCCTGCGTCCTGAATGAAAGCGGCGAGAAGATCGCCGGATTTATCTTCTTTCGCCGAGCGCGTGTCGGACATCGTCAGAACGGCGATGCGAACGGGCAGGAACGGGCGATCGGGGTCGATGCCGGCCATGCAAACAACCTCTGTATTGCTGTCAGTGCGTCGGACATTGGCCGCTGGCAGTACGTTCGTCCAGAGGGGATTACGACGCCAGGGCAGCCACGGCGATCCGGGGCGAGAGCGCTTCGTCGCGCGCAGATACCGGAACGCAGATGTCAGCGCGAAGATCGCGGCTCTGCATGTGATCGGGATTGTCGAAGTAGATCGAAATGATCGGGCGGTTCTCGTCGAAGGAAAGCCCCGGAAGCGGTATAAAGCTCGAATAGACATCGGCAACTTCGGAACGCACGAGATCATAATGTCCGGAAAGTCTGCGGCAGGCATAAGCCCCGCCGGGCAGTGTCGTGACGCCGAGTTCCCTGAGAGCCCGGCTCTCGAACTCCGGCCGAAGTTCAACGCATGCGTCGTACCGGCAGCTGTGCGGGCCAATCTCCATTGGATTATCGCGTGCCAACCCGTAGCCGCGTCCGAACGAGGCATGCCAGCCGTTGGCATCCAGCCACGAAAAGAGTTTGTCCCAGGCTTTCGGGATCGTTTCTTCGTAACGTCCCATTTCCCGCACGAAAACGAGACGTATCGGGCGCAGATAGATCAATACCGAATGCGGGTTATCCATCGAAATGCCGGCTCCGTTCGGAGCTGTCCTCGAAATAACGTGGACGAATGATCTGTAGTCATCGTAACGCACGCGCGCTGCGAGCCAACTTAAGTTAATACGTAAAATTTGAGGCAACTCGCGATAAAGTGCTCGTGCGGCTCGCGACGTCGTTTGAGGGTAAAGGAAGCGTCAACCGGACGGCGCGCCGGCCTCCGCGCCAAGGCGCGAGCGAATCTGGAGCAGATCTTGCCAAGCCAATTGCTTGGCAGCCGGCGTTCGCAGCAGGTAAGCGGGGTGAAGCGTTGCGATGACGGGAATCTTGCGGTCGCCGATCATCACCTCCCGCCATTTTCCACGCAGCTTCATGATGCCTTCAGTCACGCCGAGAACTTCCTTCGCGGCGGCCCCGCCGACCGCTACCAGAAATTTCGGAGCGACGAGTTCGATCTGCCGTTCAAGAAAAGGCCGGCACGCCAGGGCTTCCTGTGGGGTCGGTGTTCGGTTGCCCGGCGGTCGCCAATAAACGATGTTGGTGATGTGAACATCGGCTTCACCGAGGTTGATCGCCGCCAGCATTTTGTCGAGCAGCTGTCCGGCGCGGCCAACGAACGGCCGCCCCTCCAAGTCCTCGTCACGCCCGGGCGCTTCACCGATGATCATCAGGTCCGCCTTCGGGGCCCCGCGATAAAAACAAAGTTTCGTCGCGGTCGCCTTCAGGCCGCAGCCGTCGAAATCCGCCAGCGCCGCTTCGAGAGCCTCAAGCGACTGGGCATGGTGTGCGATGCGCCGCGCACCGATGGCCGCCTCGCTGGCGCCGAGCGGCGTCGCGGCGCGGGGCCGCGTGGTGATGCCTGGGGATTGCTGCTTTGGCGTTTGTGTTGCAACTCTCGGCGAGGGTGTACCGCGTTCGTCGGCCGGCGCCGCAACATCCCGGTCGGGCCAAGTATAACCGGCGCCCGGAGGCGTCGGACCTCGGGCGAGCCAGTCGCAACTCACATCGCCGACCGCGGCATCGACGCCCACGGCGTGAAACCAATCGAGCAGTGCAAGCATTTCGTTTCGGGACGCCGGTTCGCTCATCGGCATTGAGATTAGAGGCATTGCAGCGCGAATGCACGCGCGTCGGCGCGCCGCTGCTCGCCGATATCGGACCAACTTGACGCATCAGGATAGGCGACCTAATCGAAATCAATGGTTTTTCTGAAAATGGATAGAGGTTGACGATGGCCGCGGAGGAAGCCGGTTTGCCGCCGCGCGAGGCGATGGATTTCGATGTGGTGGTTGTTGGCGCAGGGCCTGCGGGTCTCGCTGCCGCAATTCGCCTGAAACAGAAGGCCGCCGAAGCCGGTTCCGAGCTTTCCGTCGTCGTCGTCGAGAAGGGTTCGGAGGTCGGAGCCCATATTCTTTCGGGCGCCGTGATTGATCCGATCGGCCTGAACAAGCTCATCCCCGACTGGAAAGAACGCGGCGCGCCGATTGATACGCCGGTGACCGAGGATGTCTTCCTGGTCCTCGGCCCTGAGGGAGACGTGCGTCTTCCGAACTGGCCGATGCCGCCTCTGATGAAAAACCACGGCAACTACATCGTCAGTCTCGGTTCCGTCTGCAAATGGCTTGGCGAGCAGGCTGCCGAACTCGGCGTCGAAATCTATCCAGGGTTCGCAGCCACCGAAGTTCTCTATGACGAGTCAGGCGCCGTCGTCGGCATTGCGACCGGCGATATGGGCATCGGCCGCGACGGTAAGCCGACGGACGCTTTCGTTCGCGGCATGGAATTGCGCGCCAAATATACGCTGATCGCAGAAGGCGCTCGCGGTTCGCTGTCGAAGGGACTGATCAAACATTTCGATCTGGCGAAAGGTCACGAGCCGCAAAAGTTTGGCATCGGGCTCAAGGAGCTATGGCGCGTTGCGCCCGAGAAGCACCGGCCCGGATATGTTCAGCACACGTTCGGATGGCCTCTCGGCAATAGCACCGGCGGTGGATCGTTCCTTTATCACTATGGCGACAACCTTGTGTCGGTCGGGTTCGTCGTCCACTTGAATTATGCCAATCCTTACCTGTCGCCGTATGAGGAATTTCAGCGGTTCAAAACGCATCCCGCCATTCGGGGTGTCTTCGAAGGCGGCAAGCGCATCGGCTACGGCGCCCGCGCGATTACCGAAGGCGGCTGGCAATCGATGCCCGATCTTGTGTTCCCGGGCGGGGCTTTGCTCGGCTGCGCCGCCGGAATGGTCAATCTGCCCCGCATCAAAGGCAGCCATAACGCCATGCTGTCCGGTATTGCAGCCGCCGATGCGGCCTTCGACGCAATCACCGCTGGCAGGCAGCACGACGCGCTCACGAGCTACGAAACCGACGTCCGCAGCGGTGAAATCGCGCGCGATCTGAAGCGCGTTCGCAATATGAAGCCGTACTGGTCGAAATTTGGCACCGTCCTCGGCGTGACGCTCGGCGGCATCGACCTTTGGCTCAACACCATCATTTCTGGAGTTGGGCTTGGCTATACGTTGAAGCACGGCAAAACGGACGCCGCCGCCACCGGCAAAGCCGCCGATTTCAAGCCGATCGAATATCCCAAGCCCGATGGCACGCTGACATTCGATCGCCTGACGAACGTCTCGTTTTCAGGCACCAACCACGAGGAAGATCAGCCGGTTCACCTCAAGCTCCTCGATCCGGAAATCCCGATCGCCGTGAACCTGCCCCTCTATGCGGAACCGGCGCAGCGGTATTGTCCGGCCGCCGTCTATGAGGTCGTGCAGGACGAGCAGGGCCAGCCGAAGTTCCAAATCAACGCGCAGAACTGCGTCCACTGCAAAACGTGTGATATCAAGGATCCGAGCCAGAACATCAATTGGGTGTGCCCGGAAGGCGGCGGCGGTCCCAATTATGCCGGAATGTGACGTGTAGGTGTGCCCGCCGTTGGCCCGAAGGGAACGATTGCGCAGCGCGCCGCTCGACGAATTGAGCCGGATTATGGGGAGCCGTGAGCCCCCAGTCATCACCGCTCATTTCCGATTTTTCACCTAAAGCGTGTCGCCAAACGCATATCAACTTTGCTAGGCTCGGACCTTCGGAATCGCTGCGGCTCCGGTAACAAGAGGAAATTTCAATGCGGGGATCCCTCGGACGTGCGCTGAGCGTGGGAGTGGCTGCGATCGCGTTGACGATCGTTGGCTTCTTTAGCGAGGCCCCGGCCCGCTCCCAGGATCAGCTCCCCGGGCAAGATGATGTCGAGACATCTGTTCTCGGCAACTATTTGGCGGGCCGGTTCGCGCGCGCTGCGCAGGACACGGATGATGCCGCCACGTTCTACGGCCGCGCACTGGAGCGCGACCCTTCGAATGAGGTGCTGCTCGAGCAGGCTTTCCAAATGGAGACCATGTCGGGCAACTGGCCGAAAGCCATTCCGCTTGCCCAGCAGTTGGCGAACACGCACGGCTCGCATCGCATGTCGCAGTTCTTGTTGGGCGTCACGTCCTTCAAGGCGGCTGACTACAAGGAAGCCGAAGATCACTTCAAGGCAGCGTCTGAAAATCCGATCGGCGAGCTGACCAGCGCCATTGCGCTGGGATGGACGCGACTGGCTGCAGGCGACGTCGACGGTGCCTTGCAGGCCGTCGATCTGCCCAAGCAACCGGACTGGGCGCAGTTCTACCTGCGCTATCATCGCGCGCTCATCGCCGACATCGCCGGTCGCAAGGCCGTTGCGTCGGCCGCTTTCGAAAAGATGTTCCGTCAGGATAGCCGGACGTTGCGTACGGCCTTGGCCTATGCGCAGCACGCGGCGCACTACGGCGACTTCAAGCAAGCGCGCCGCATCATGCGTGCTCAGGTTTCGAAGACCCAAGGCGATCCACATCCCTTGGCCAAGGACATGCTCCAACGCATCAGCAAGCGCGAAAAGACTCCATTTCTCGTCGCTTCCGCGCCGGAGGGTATGGCGGAGCTCTTCTATGGCCTCGGCGAAGCCTTGGCCGGCGAAGGCGGCGTCAGCCTCGGCACGATTTATTTGCGTCTCGCTCTCGATGTGAAGCCGGACCATGCGTTCGCCCTTGCGGCGCTGGCCAATGCTCAGGAAACGGCCAAGCGTTACGAGGACGCAATCGCGACCTACGATAAAATCCCGACCGACACGCCGCTTCAGAGCGCCATCGATATTCGCAAGGCTTTCAACCTCAACTCGCTTGATCGCGTCGATGAAGCGAAGGCGGTTCTTGAGAAGCTGGTCGCGAAAGAGCCAAAGGACGTTCGTCCATTGGAAGCGATGGGCAATATCCTGAGGGCCCGCAAGCAGTATGGCGAGGCAGTCAAATACTTCACGCGCGCCCTTGCCGCGCTCCGCAAGAACGATCCGCGTCACTGGGGCTACTACTATGCTCGCGGTACGTCCTACGAGCGACTGAAGAACTGGCCGGCAGCGGAATCGGATCTGAAGCGCGCTTTGGCACTTGCGCCTGATCAGCCTCTCGTTCTCAACTATCTCGGCTATTCCTGGATCGATCAGGGCAAGAATCTGAAAGAAGGCACGCGGCTGATCGAGAAGGCTGTGCAGTTGAAGCCGGATGATGGCTACATCGTCGATAGTCTCGGCTGGGCGCACTACAAGCAGGGCCACTACAAGGAGGCCGTGCGCTTCCTTGAACGCGCTGTCGAGATCAAGCCTGAAGATCCCACGCTCAACGATCACTTGGGTGACGCCTTCTGGAAGGTCGGCCGTGAGCGTGAGGCGCGGTTCCAGTGGAGCCAGGCACTCTCGCTCAATCCGGAACCGGAGGACGTCGATAAGATCAAGGCGAAGCTGGATCGCGGGCTGGACGATAAGGCCGAAGCCAAGAACGCCGAGAAGACACGCCAGGTGCAAAGCATGGACACCGCACGCCGGCGCAGCGAAAACAAGGCTGGCTCCGGCAGCCGCGCAGTGGAGTAACGTTGCGCGCCGCTACAATCCGAGACAAAAGACGGGCGCCGATGGCGCCCGTTTTCGTCTGCGCGAGTGATCCACATTCATGACAAAATCCGAATTCGCGCCGGCCAAAATCAACCTGACGCTCGAAATCCTTGGGCGGCGGCCGGATGGCTACCACGAACTCCGCAGTCTCGTCGTCTTCGCAAAGGACGTCGGCGATAGGCTGACGCTGGAGCCGGGAGTCTTCTCCGGCGGCGAAACAGCGGGTGCGTTCGCGGCTGGAATAACCGGACCCAATCTGGTCGATAAGGCTGTGGCTGCGGTCAGGGCACGAATGCCCGGCATGGCACTTGGTCGCCTATTGCTCGGCAAAGACCTGCCGGTCGCCAGTGGGATCGGCGGCGGTTCGGCGGACGCAGCCGCAGTCTTGCGGCTTCTGGCCAGCACACATCCGGACACTGCCGCGCTCGACTGGCCAGCGATCGCGCGCAGCCTTGGCGCCGACGTGCCCGTCTGCCTAGAGAGCAAGTCCGTTATGATGACCGGAACGGGCGAGCATCTCGAAGATGTCGATCTGCCGGGCGATCTGTACGCAGTGCTGGCCAACCCGCTCGCAAGTGTTCCGGCAAACAAAACCGGTCAGGTTTTCGCCAAGCTCGGCGC
>DATLJG010000344.1:0-1935 GCA_035538995.1 Hyphomicrobium sp.
CGAGAAGTCGACCCGCTTTTCGTCCTCGTTCCACTCGTAGAAGGGGAAATCGACGATCCAAGCGAGTGCGAACTGGTCTTCCTTGACGAGCTTCAGCTCCTGGCCCGCGCGGTCGCGCGCGAGACCAGCGAACTTGTAGAAGTTCGCCGGGTTGCCCGCGGTGAAGAACACGGCGTCGCCGTCCTTCAATCCGAGTTGGGCCTTGATGGCGCCAGCGCGTTCCGGCCCGATGTTCTTGGCAACGGGACCAGCGCCGCCTTCTTCGTTTTCGCGCCAGAAGATGTAACCGAGGCCGGGCTGGCCTTCGCCCTGCGCCCAGGAGTTCATGCGGTCGCAGAAGGCGCGTGAGCCGCCGGTCGGCGCGGGGATCGCCCAGACACGCACCTTCGGGTCCTTGTCGATCATCCCAGCAAAGACCTTGAAGCCCGAGCCACGGAAATGCTCCGTCACGTCCTGCATTTCGATCGGGTTGCGCAGGTCCGGCTTGTCGCTGCCGTACTTGGCGATCGCGGTGTCGTAAGGAATGCGCGGCCAGTTGTTCGTCACCGGCTTGCCGCCGGCGAACTGTTCGAAAAGACCGGTGATGATCGGTTCCATCGTTCCGAAGATGTCTTCCTGCTCAACGAAGCTCATCTCGACGTCGAGCTGATAGAACTCGCCGGGCAGTCGGTCGGCGCGCGGATCTTCGTCGCGGAAACATGGCGCGATCTGGAAATACCGATCGAAGCCCGAGACCATTAGCAATTGCTTGTACTGCTGCGGCGCCTGCGGCAGGGCGTAGAATTTTCCGGCATGGATGCGGCTCGGCACGAGGAAGTCGCGCGCGCCTTCCGGGCTCGATGCCGTCAAAATCGGAGTTGGAAATTCGTTGAAGCCGGCGTCGTGCATGCGCTGGCGAATGGCGCGCGTGATCTCCAGCCGCTTCATGATGATCGCATGCAGCGTCTCGCGGCGGAGATCGAGAAAGCGATATTGCAGCCGCAGGTCTTCCGGATATTCGGGCTCGCCGAAGACCGGAACGGGGAGTTCCTTTGCCGCAGACAGGACTTCAATTTCCGTCGCGTAAAGTTCGACCTCGCCGGTCGGCAGATCGGCGTTAACCGTGCCCTCGGGACGATCGCGCAGCTTGCCGTCGACGCGAATGACCCATTCGGAACGGACGGTTTCGGCCACCTTGAAAGCCGGGCTGTCCGGGTCGGCGACAACCTGGGTCACGCCATAGTGGTCGCGCAGATCGATGAAAAGAACGCCGCCGTGGTCGCGGACGCGGTGCACCCAGCCCGAGAGCCGCACGTTAGCACCGACGTCGCTTTTGCGAAGCGCGCCGCAGGTGTGCGAGCGATAACGATGCAGTTTAGCCTCGGCCATTGCCGGAAAACCCTTTGATCGATATGGGTGGAAATCGCCGCGGAAAAGCGCATGGGGGCGGGCGAAAGTCAAGGTTCAGGCCGTCCGGCGGCGCCAGATAGCCGGTGCCGCGTTGATCCCGGGCCGCTATTCGACCTTCCCCAATACCGGCCACCTTTAATCCACATTGGAGGGGCGAATCGAGGACAAATATCGCCGCGACCAAGCTGATGGCGACAACCGGGACTCCTTACGCTATAGGCGTGCCCCAATGCAGACGATCACCACCACCGCGGAACTGTCCGCGCTTTGCCAAACGCTCGCGAAAAGCGACTTCGTTGCCGTTGATACCGAATTTCTGCGCGAGCAGACGTTCTGGCCGTTGCTGTGCCTCATTCAGCTTGCCGGTCCCGACGCCGAGGCGATCGTCGATCCGCTCGCGCCGGGGCTCGATCTGGCGCCCTTCTACGAGTTGATGGCGGACAGCTCGACCGTGAAAGTTTTCCATGCCGCGCGGCAGGATATCGAAATCATTTTCCTGAAGTCGGGCGTGGTGCCGACTCCGGTCTTCGATACGCAGGTCGCGGC
>DATLJG010000345.1:0-10488 GCA_035538995.1 Hyphomicrobium sp.
GATGATCCCAAACCCGGCGCTATAAATCCCGATCCGACAGGCCTCAACAGCATGCCGGACGGCGCGTTCGTCATCAAACTCCTGTTTTCGACCGTCACGGAAGCGGAGCTTCCGATCGTCAAGGGCGCACTCGAATGGGACGCCGATATTTACGTCAACAAGAGCCCGCCTTTTCGAAACGCCGGTCCGCTTTCGCGATTTGCGCGCCATATCGACAAGGTTCGACTCATTCAAATTGACCTTCAAGTCCGTGACGAACGCAGCACGACCGGCTGGCTTCTCGGAACCTACGGCTATGACGGTAATGCCAAAGGCGATACGCCGTGGAAGCGCATGGTGCCACTGGGCCTTCAGTGGGGAAACAATCCTAAGGTCACGTTCGCGGAAAGCTGTTCCGGTCCGAACGGCCCCTGCGACTATGACAAGCTGACGGAGCAATGGATCAATCGCCAAGCCGTCAAGGACTTGGCAACACCGCCACTCAGTTTCAATCATCTTGGATTTGGCGGACGTTTAGCCGGACCGGTGGACAATCCAAAGAGTTCCTGCATGGGCTGCCATCAGACTGCAGGCTTTCCGATGGTTCCGATCCTCGCTGAGTTCGCGCCGAACGGCGCATTGCTCAAGCTCGATTCTCAGACGCATCCGGAGACGGCGCAAAGCCTGCGCATGAGATACTTTGGAAACGTGACGGGCGGATCGGTCTTCAGCGACACGCAGCTTTATTCGACCGACTATTCGCTACAACTGTCGATGGGCCTTCAAAACTTTGTCTCCTTGCGGTGTGGCAAGGACGCGAAGTCGCCCCTTCCCTCCCTTTGCAACGAACTGGCCGAGTGGTCCAAATTGCAGAAAAAGGCGATCGACGCGATCCACGTGTTTGGCACGCCCGGCATCGACGGCGCCCCTGTGAAGCCGCAGTGATTGCTGCACACCGTAGATGGTGCGGACGTGTAACGAGGTTATTTGTCGACTTCGCTTTCGGCCGAGAGTTTTTCCACGTCCGGTAGCTTCCAGACCTTGTCAAAGAACTCCTTCTTTGGACCGTAGAAGCGGGCCATCAGTTCGAACTTTCTCTCTGGATCAGTCGGAACCCAGTTGGAGTCTTTGCCGTCTGGTGGTTTCGGCCCAAAATAGATGTCGACCGAACCATCGGCATTCTTCGTGATGTCCGAGACATTCGAAGCACGGCTGGCGCGCGGCATGCCTTTGATCAAAGCATGCGTCTCACGATCGTAGGCGGTCACCGACCAGTATTGATCAACGGGTACGTTCGGCGGCACGTTTAAGCGGTAGGTCTTGGCGCCATCGAAGGCATCTCCGTCCTTGTCGCGGATCGATATCGAATAGAACTGGCCCGCCCCCAGTCGCTTGATGCCGATATAGGCATAGCTATAAGCCATGCCGCGCTCGTCGATGGGATAGCTATTCATATCGGCAAAGCCCGATTGCATGGCCTTGATCAACTCCGGAGGTGCCGGAAGGGTCCAGCGGCTCGTCTCGGAAAAGAACGGTGGCATCCCCGCATCGTACTTCGCTTCGAGCACTGCGTGGGCTTCGCGAATGCCGTTTTCAAGCGCCTTTGTCGTGGCTTCGTTCGGCTTGAACGGCTTGCCCTTCTCAATGCCGAGCGAGCGCAGCTGATCGATCATCGCGCGGTCGCGGGGTATCCAAGGCTCGCTCTGAATGACGCGGTCGAGATGCTCGAAGAAGGTCGCATCGTAGCGAATGGTGGAGTCAAACTCGACATCCTTGACGTCGGTGAAGATGGTCTCCGGAGGCTTGTCCGCTGCTGCCAACGGATAGATCTTCATCTGCTTGCCGTAGGCGATGGAGCGCGCAACGTCGGCATCGCTATGACTCTTGAGATTGGCCCGGAACAGCATGTAGCCGCCGTACGTGTCCGACTGAAGCGGGATATAGCCGGCCGGGACGCTGCCGGAAAATCCCGGCGGCAGGACAAGATACTTGCCGCCCGCTCCCTTGTCGTAACCAAGCAGGCCTGCGTCCTCCAGCGGCATCTGCCAGACGGTGACGATGTTGCCGTTGAATGAGCCGTTGGAATCGCCGGGCGGCAGATCCAACACGATCGGTCCATCCTTCGTGTTGAAGAACGCCATGAAATACAGCGCATCGGGATTCGGCGTGAGAGTCTGGTTTTTCGAATCGAGCGGGCGGCCCCAATAGATAACCTGCCCGAACTTACCGCCGGTCTTGGAGAGCATCTCCTGAAGCATCAGGTCGTAGTTGACGGCCGGCATGCCCCAGATCGCCGCGTCGACGACGCGACGTTCCATCTGTCGGAGATTTAGGTCGCCGATAGAGGACGTCTCAGCTCGCGCAACGGGCGATAAGCATAAGAAAGCAATGGCTATCGCGAGTGTCCGGTTCATTGGCTTCATCTCCTGTGAAGCCCCCGTCCGTAAGTCAAACCCTACTTGAAAAGGCCCGACAATGGCTAGCGCTCACTTGAGAGTCCGCTTCGCGTCTAGCAAGTTTCTCGATGAAAGGTCCCGGCTCGGTCTCAGGGCGTCAGCGTTAACTCGCTGAGTTCCTTCCGAGCGGTGCCAAAGGTACCCAGCTGATAGACCGACGCGCCGGTCGGCGAGAACGTGAACGATGCGAACGGCTCCGCCAACATCTTGTTCAAATAGGTCTCCGTTCCAACGCCGATCGTGACGTGCGGATTGAACCGTTTGCCCGCCGCGTCCGTGACGAAATTGGCGACGTAGGCCATCAGGGATTTTTGAATGTCGCGTCCGTCCTCTTCGCTGAAAAACGCCGACGGCGTCGCGGTCTTCACGGTGTAGGGCTCAACGGCCGCGACGAGTTTATCTTGCAGGCGATGCAGGTCTTCCGTCGGTTCGACGACGATTCCGGCGAGGCCAACCGGCGGTGACGGGATGTAATAGTATTTGAACGCTTTCAGCGTCCATGCCGTGGGTTTTTCTTTGGCGAAAACCGCGTTCGCTGCTGCAAAGACCTTGTCGAGGTCGTCCGTGCGGACGAACTGTTGCAATAGCGAAATGTGCGGGTGGTGCGTCTCATCCAGAGCAAATCCTTTTGGAAAAGACTTGCGCAGGCGAGCATTGGCGGCCATCGCGTGCTGAACCATCGTCGCGTCGGGTTCGAGCGCGATGTCGATCGCCGTCACCGGATTTTGCTTCGCGGCGGCGACATGGGCAATCGCGAGCATCAACGCCAATCCGAGACTGGTGACCATAAAGACAAGTGCGCGTAGATGGCCCAGGCGACCCAAAGGCGCCGGCATGTTCAGATGTAGCCTTCGCCCAATTTTCATGACCAACTCCTTGTTGGTTTGTATTGGACCGTTACGCTGAATCGATTCCTGGACAAACGGCGCTAGAGGTGAACTTATTTCACTCGAGGCGCTCAACGGCTGGCGGAGTCCATGACCCGTTCGTTATTTCGACCTTTGGCCAATAACTGCGGATGTAGAGCGAGAAGTCGGCGTCCTTGGGTGCCGGGAGCCAATTGGATTCCTTGTCCGGGCCGGGATTATCGGCCTGGACATAGATCGTAAGCGACCCATCGGCGCCTTTCTTGAGTGCAGCGTTCTTGGTTCCCGTCGAGTACCGTCCAAGCGCATTTGGCTCGAAGAAGTGGTGGCGATTGTAGAGCGTCAGCGACCAAAACCCGTTCACGGGCGGCGTCTGGTCTTTGGCGAATGTCACCGTGTATTTATGTGCGCTGTTGAGGCGTTGTCCGGATGCATCGAGATCTTGGTAGAAGTACTTCGTCTCATTGGGCTTGTTGACGAAGATGTTGGATTTTCCCACCGCTGTGCGGGTGAAGTAATCCGTGCCGAACGCCGCACCGTTGACGATGGTGCTCCAATGGTGCGGCAGTTGCAGGCCATAGTTGCGGAATTCAAACAAGGGCGCGACGAGCGAGCGGTCGGCATCCTTTGCCGCTTCTGTCATTGCCGCCTTGACGGCCGTATTGCCTTCAGCCGCATCCAGCACCGCGAGCACTTGCGCATATCGCGCTTCCTCTCCGGGCAGCGGCGGGACGTCTTTCAAGACGAGCGGCAGCACATCTATGAACTTCTCGGGTGGCACCCACTTCGTTTCTTCGGCGCCTTCCGAAGCCGACGGCAGTTTCTTGGCGGTGCTCCAATCGTTGCTCTTCATCGTGCCGTCGAATTCCGCCACCGGATACATCATGATCTGGCTGATCAACGGTTGAACGGCCTTCTTGTCGCCGGCGTCGTCTGCCTGAAAAACGCGAGGAATGACGACGCCGGAATTCGTCGTGGCGCGAAAGACCCTGGTGATCCCTTTCGGAACTTCGCCTTTCCAGTCAGGTCCCGTCAGCAGGTAAAAGCCGGGAGTCGTGCCGTACATCTTGCCGAGATCGGCGAAGCTATCGGTGCGTGTGTCGACGATCTGATAAACCCAGAAGCGGTCGCCGAAATCCGGCACCTGAATGACCACCGCCGACTTATCGAGTGCTAAAATACCATTGCCATAGACGACGTCCTGATTGGGACAAGCGACAATGCGTTCGCCCGGATCGATATAATCAGTGAGCATCGTGAGGCGATTGTGAGGAGCAACGGGAACGATGCCCCCCATGAGCGAAAACTCCTTGATCGGCTCGAAGGTCAGGCGGCGATTGTAAATGTTCGCCAGCGGCCAGGACCAGAAGAAGGCATCGCGTGTGACAAGGGCCGCATACTCCGGCGTGATTTTTGTCTGGGCAACGGGGCCGTCCGGCATTGCCGCGGCCCACGCGGGTGACGGCCTGACGCTCTCTGCCTTTGCATGTGATGCAGCGCTTACAAGGGCAATCAAAAGGGCCCAGCCAAGAACGGACGGCGCCTCTCTTCTAGTGGCGAGCATGGTGCTACTCCAACGCAAATCATCCAGCGGCAACGCCGGAAGCGCAGTAGCCCGTCCCATCCGTATTTAGTCTGTAGGCAGCGTAATAGGCAGTCAAACGAAAAACGTGCTGCAAAACGGAGATGCCGATCGCGAATGGTTAAATAAAATAACCACTGTTCGTGCGTTTTCCTCGCCGATCGCGTTTGTCGTGTCTAGGGCGCGGACTCAATACCGATAAAGAGTCCGCGCCCCATTTTGATCGAACTTGGTAGGTCGTCAGTAGTCCCAGAAGACCGGCACCCAGCGGAAGGCGTCGCCGTCGATTGCGACGCGGCCGACGGATGGGAACGGCAGGTGGGTGGCGACCAGCATCTCGCCCGTCTTGGCGAGTTCGTGCAGAAGACGGATGCGTACGCGCGCCGCCTCTTCAGGGTCGTGCTCGAAGCCGTTGTGCCAGTCGGGCTGATCGAACCCGACCGCGAACACGGCGTCACCGGCGAACGTCAGCGCATCGCTGCCGGATGCCACGCGGACGACGCTATGTCCGGGGGTATGGCCGCCGGTGCGACGGACGACGACTCCCGGCGCAATCTCGTGCTCCTCATCGAACCGCCGCAGCTGGTTGTGGTACTCTTTCGCGAACCGCTTGGCAGCCGACCGAAGCGCGTCGGGGAATCCTTGCGGCATGGCGGTGTGGGAGAAATCGGGCGACTCCCAGAACTTGACCTCGGCGGCCGCGACGTGGATCCGCAGATCCGGACGTAGCTGCTGCTTCACGCCGTCGACGAGCAGCCCGCCAATGTGGTCCATGTGCATGTGGGTCAGCACCACGTCGGTCACGGACGCTAGATCGATGCCGGCGGATTCCAGTCGCTGGATCAACTGCCCGGCGCGCGGCAAGTTCAAGTCCGGGTCGGACCCTAGTCCAGCATCGATCAGGATCGTCTGACTGCCGCTACGTACCACGACCACGTTCAGCGCCCAGTCGAATGCGTCCGGCGGCAGGAACATGTCGTCCAGCCAGGCCGCGCGAACGGCAGGGTCGGCGTTGTGTCCCAGCATTTTTGTTGGAAGCGGCAGCACGCCATCGCTGACCACCAGCACATCGATGTCGCCGATCTGCACTGCATAGCGCGAGGGGACCAATTCGTCGGGTTTCGATCTGACCGGGTTTGCGGTGTTGTGAGAGTCCGCGTTTATCTTTTGCTGAGCGGTGGGAATCATCTGGTTCATCTGAAAACTCCTGCGTTCGATGTTGGTGCGCGATCGTGGGCGGAGCCGCGGTTCCCGCGTGGAACGCGCGACCACTCATGATCTATCGAACTTGGTGTGCGGCTGCCCCAGAGCTATTGCGGTCGCTATAGAGCGATTGCTGCTAATACGTTCGCGTGGGACGCAATAGAGCTCTCAACTTCGTGCGTGCTCGCGAATGGCGGTGAACGATTTGGTGAGGCCGAGAAATTTCTCGTTCTCGATGGCGGCGTCGGGAAAAAGGGCGGCGAACTGCCTGCGGTCGATCAGGTGGCAGAACTGCACGGTCGAGACGGCGTCATGCAGTGTGTCGCTCTTGTCGAAGAAGCCGAGCCTGTTCGCCATCAAGCGGCGATAGCGGATCTGTTCGGGCAGCCATTGGAACCCGATGCGCCGGAAATGCGGCTCGATCGGGAACCAGAAATTCGGAGTCTGCACGTAGTAGTTCGGCGCAAGACGGCGGGCATTGGCTGCGAAGTTCTGCATGTTCCGCCAATCGCCGACATGCTCCAAAACGGAATTTGAATGCACGAGGTCAAACGTATTGTCGCCGTGGCCGGTCAACGCCGTGGCGTCGCCAAGCTCATTGACGAAAATTTCCGGCACCGTCAGCGGAGCCGGCTCGATGTTGATCATGACGATCTGGATGTTTTTGCCGCGCAGCTGGTCGAGCACCATGTGCCAGTAGTATTGCGTGCCGCCGAGATCGGCGATCCGGCAGCTCGACTTCTCACGCACGATGCGTTCGATGATCGGCATGAGGCGTGCAAAGCGGACGCGCCGGAAGCGCGCTTCGGGTGCATTTTCATCGTCGTAGAGGTCGACGCGATTCGGATTTTGCAAGTTCATGTAGCGGGAGATAAACGAGAGCAAGCCCGAAGCTCCTCGTGCTGTCGGCATGGAAAATTCGTTTGGGCCTGCCGAGGCATTGTCGAACCACGTCAGCCGCATGGTGTGCACGCAGTCTAAGTGGATTATCGGCGCGGTCGAGTTTCGCGTGGTCGCAACACACGTGTTTTTTGCAAGTTTCGCCGGAGAAAATGCGCAATTCGTTTTGCAAAATTTGGGTCGAAGCTGTTTCAACGGCTTCGGCCCAATGCGGAAATTTTATCGCAACTTGTTTTCGTTTTTTGACGCGCGATGCCAAGGGCTCTCGTCGTCTTGCGTCAGAAGAAAATGCAATACGTCTGGAGAAACGCGATCCGTACGCGGATGGGTTCGTGCGCCGACTTATCACGGATACAGTTGGAACGAATGTTCGACCCAGCGATAGGCGACGGAATCGCGCCGCTCGACATAGCCGATCGACGGAAACGGCATATGGTAGCCGATCACCGGATAGCGTTCGGTTGCCGCCATGTCGTAAACTTTGCGGCGCGTGACGGCGGCTTGCTCTTTGTCGGTGTCGAAAACGCAATACCAATCGGGGCGCGCGAGCGAAGCGACGTGATGATGTGCGCAATCACCCCAGAAGAGGATTTGCTTGCCTTGGCTTTCGATCATGAAGGCGAGATGGCCGGGCGTGTGGCCGGGCGCGCTTATCGATCGGATGCCGGTGACGACATCGTCGCCCGGTTTCAACATGCTGAAGCGATCTGCCACCGGGCGTGTGCTGGCGCGGAAGACGGCTGCGAATTTTTCCAGGTCGCCTGAGTGTTTGCCTTCCGGCGCCCAGAAATCATATTCGGTCGCCGAGATGACGTACCGCGCGTTCGGGCACAGCGGCTTATCGCCTTCCATGATGCCGCCGACGTGGTCGGGATGGCCGTGGCTGAGTACGACGATATCGATGTCTTCGGGTTTGAAACCTGCGGGCGCGAGTTGGTCCTTCAGCCAACCTCCTTTCGGTCGCGGAATGAAGCCGGTGGCGCCGTTTCCGGTATCAAACAGAACAAGCTCCTTGCCGGTGTTGACGACGGTGGGAGAAAATCCCGGCTGATAGCGTGTCTCCGGCACAAAATTGGCGCGCATCACAGCGCGGACCTCGGCTTCCGTCGCGTTGGCGCCGATGAGCGGGTAGGGTCCGTCGATGAACGACTCGCAATCCATAATGGTCGTTATCTCAAACGCGCCGAGCTTATATCGCCAGCTCTTGGGCATCGAAATGCCGAGCATGGGCGCCGCCGCGAACGCATGCGACGCACACAAAGTGGTTGCCGCCATCGCGCCAAGCCCGAACAGGTGTCGCCTCGTCATCAATTCCCTAGAGTTCGTCATGCTTGCGGATGTCCATGATTGTTGGGACTATCCGTGAACGTATTGGATCGAAGGGAACGACGATTGTACAAACGTGCTATCTCGAACGCGGTTGATCAGCGTCCACTTTGGTATGTCGGTGAAGGGCTATCGACGTTTGCCGGACCGCTTCGGCACAATCAACTCCACAGTCACAGCGTTCCGGTGCTATTGACGGGCCTTTACGGGACGTTCCGGTTTCGTAGTGAAAAGGGGCATTGGGCGGTCTGCCGGAGAGCGTTGGTTCCGGCTGGGCGATTGTATGAGTTCGACATGGCGGGCGAGCCTCTCTCCGTCATCTATCTCGAGCCAACTGTAGGAGGGGCCGGAGTGCTCGCGCCACTCGTGAGCAACGCGGATGAATTCGATGGCGTGCTTCATGGACATGCGGATGACCTGGGGGCGCTCCGGTTGCTCTACGAAGATCAGTCCAGTGCCACTTGGGCCAGGGAAGCACTGATCGATCTCGTGCAGGCCGCTCGTCCGCGCGAGCGGCGCGACCTCGATTTGAGGATCATGCGCGTCGTTCGCGCGCTTCAATCGAGCGCGATGGCGGGTGCTTCCGCCGATGACGCCGCCCGGTCGGTCGGGCTTTCGGCTTCGCGCTTTCAGCACCTCTTCACGGCCGATGCGGGGATTCCATTTCGGCGGTACCGCGCATGGAGGCGCATGCTGCGGGCTATTCGCGAGATTGTGTCGGGCGCCAACCTCACGAACGCCGCGCACGCCGCCGGGTATGCCGATCAAGCGCATTTTGCGCGTGAATTTCGCCGGACGTTCGGTGCGTCCGCCTCTGCCGGAATTGCCGGCGCGCGCGGATAGGTATTTCGGATTGAGCTTCGCGAATACCGCTCGGGCAGGCGTGCGTGGGTGGCGCGTAGCTGCAACACAATTTGAGCAAGACGCGCTAACCCGCTGCGGCGTCGCATATATCGGTTGTGCTCATCTCTCTCAGATGCAGTATCGCTCGCAGCCGCCTGGGGCCGTGACGGAAGCGCTGTCTGACGGGCTGCTTGGTGAGTAGGGGGGAATACGTATGAGAAGACTGCTTTCACGGGTCGCGCTGTGGTGCGCGATGGCTCTGGCGTTCGGCGCCTTTGCTCCGCGCGCCGATGCGGCACAACTTTCAACTGGCGTGCTGGCGCTCAAAAACGGGCAGACCGACGCGATGGTCGTCCAGAAGGCGCGCTATCGCTGCTGGTGGCGTCACGGATATCGCCATTGCGGAAACGTGCATCATCGCCGTTGGTGGCGTCACCACGCCCGGCATCGCCATCACCGGCATTGGCGCCATCGGTATTTGCACAATCGCCACTGGCGTCATCGCCATGCTTGGAGGCAGCGTCATTACGGCCATCGGCATTACTATTACCGTTCGTATTACCGGCCGCATGCGCGTGCGTATTACCGCCCCCATGTCTATTGCATCGGACTGTGCTGGTGGTGAACGGGCAGCGCTAACGCTTGAAAAAAGAAAACGCCAGGACGGGAGTTCTGGCGTTTTGTTTAGAGACATGGATTTCAGCCGACGACGATTGGTCGTCCGCCTTCGACGTTACCTGTCGCGGCGGTGGCGTTTATGATGCCCGCGCCGGTAGCAGCGTTTCGCACCAATTTTGCAGGCAATTTTCGGTCCCGCCGTATAGCCGATAACGCCGCCGGCGACCAAGCCGACCGGTCCGAAGACCACGGCACCAGCGAGTCCGCCCAAGGCCGCGTCCGTCACACGTTCGTGCGCACTCGCGGCGACCGGCGACAGGAGAACTCCGGCGGAAACGACAACAAGACCGGCAAACATTTTCATGGGTTCGTCCCTCATATCAGTTGCACGCGAACCTCCCCGTGCGAGCTATAGCATTTTTTGAGCGATTCGTTTTGGCCGGACGACGTGCGTCGCCGCTCGGCTTTTTGGCGTACACTATGTGCTCGATACTTGAATATCGAAGCTCATGGAGTTGGTGCGCGGAAGACCGGTGCTTCGCTACTTGTTCTGCGTCATGACGGGCGCGCGATGCATCAGCTCGTCGATGCGTGCGCGTTCCTTTTGGAATTCGGCGAGGTCCGGACCGTCGAGCTTGCGTTCGCGCGGCACCTGAATCGACATCGGATCGACGAAGCGATTGTTGACCAGCACTTCGAAGTGCACGTGCGGGCC
>DATLJG010000346.1:0-6900 GCA_035538995.1 Hyphomicrobium sp.
TTTCGGCCAGTTGCCCGGACGGGGGAAACATGGCAGAAAGCCCAACTTTCGCGGGTGTAGCTCAATGGTAGAGCAGCAGCCTTCCAAGCTGAATACGTGGGTTCGATTCCCATCACCCGCTCCAACTCTCGCCTGATGTGAGCGGCGCAATTTTCAAACGACTCATGTCTGGGATTGCCGTCTTGAGCGGCGACGCGGTCGTCGCGCCGCGTGCCCCGAGGCGCGTTCTTCCAGCGGCAACTCTGAAGTTCACTTGCGGACGGATTTGATGCCGCCGAATATCCTATCCGGCAATTCCGCAATAGCGAGATAAGCCCGGCAGTACTCAGTCGCTTTACCTATCTGCCCGGTATTAACGATGATGCAAAACTTGTCCTCGTGGACGCGCCGAATTTGGCGGCGCCTTAAGCTATCCAGACTACCGAAGGTTCAGAAAGAGCCGTGAGGCTTTTAACGCGCCAAAACAGACGGATTCAAAGCCGTGGCCTACGCGCTAATCGTTAGTGGAGTGCCATAATTCGTGCTACCGCCTATTCCGACCCCCGGAATGCGGCCAGGCACGAAAGCGGCTCAAATGATCCGGTCCCAGGTAACGCGTGTCGCACGACCATCGTTCGTAAAGTTTCCTTTGTGAGTCTATAATGTCTTCTTCCCAGGGCATTCGAAAATCTCCCACCGGCATCGACGGCTTCGACGATCTGACACTCGGCGGTGTACCTACCGGGCGCCCAGCCCTCGTGTGCGGCTCGGCCGGTTGCGGCAAGACGCTCTTTGCGACGACGTTCTTGATCCACGGCGCGCGCGATTACGGCGAACCTGGCGTCTTCGTCACATTTGAAGAGCGTCCCCGGGATATCGTCGACAACGTGGCTTCTCTAGGCTTTGCGCTCGACAAACTGGTTGCCGATAAAAAGATCGCTTTCGAATATGTCGCTCTGGACCGGTCCGAACTTGAGGAAGCCGGAGACTACGATCTCGAAGGTCTTTTCCTCCGGCTCGAGGCGGCGATTGATTCCGTCGGCGCCAAGCGGGTCGTGCTCGACACCATCGAGAGCTTGTTCTCGGTTTTTTCCAACGAAGCGATACTGCGTGCCGAAATTCGCCGGCTGTTCGACTGGCTAAAAGACAAGGGAATGACGACCGTCATCACCGCCGAGCGCGGCGACGGTACGCTGACGCGGCAGGGGTTGGAAGAATACGTCTCGGATTGCGTGATCCTGCTCGACCATCGCGTGCAGAACCAGATTTCCACGCGACGCCTTCGCATCGTCAAGTACCGCGGCACGGCGCACGGCACGAATGAATATCCGTTTCTCATCGATCAAGACGGCTTCAGCGTGCTGCCGGTATCCTCGCTCGGATTGAACCACAAGGTTTTCGAGGATCGTATATCTTCCGGGATTGCGGACCTCGACAATATGCTGGCAGGCGGCGGCTTCCACCGCGCATCCAGCATTCTCGTCGCTGGCGTCGCCGGCTCCGGCAAGTCGATCGTGGCTGCGAGCTTCGCCGAGGCCGCTTGCGCCGCGGGTGAACGCGCACTCTATTTTTCGTTCGAAGAGTCCGTCGATCAATCCGTCAGAAACATGAAATCCGTCGGAATAGATATCGGCCGATGGATCAAATCCGACAAACTTCGCTACATCGCCACAAGGCCGACATTCTACAGTCTCGAAATGCATTTGGCCGTGGTGTTGCGCGAAGTGACCAAATTCAACCCCAGCCTCGTCGTTCTCGATCCGATCTCTGCATTCTTCGAAAGCGGCGATCCCATGGAAATTCAATCCATGCTCCTGCGCGTGATTGATTTTCTGAAGGGGCGCGGCGTGACCGCAGTCTTCACCCATCTCATGCATGGCCAGGACGGGAACGTGCAGACCGAATCCGGCCTCTCGTCCCTCATGGACGCCTGGGTTCTTCTGCTCAACCGTGAAGTCAACGGCGAATTCAATCGCGAACTTTATCTGCTCAAAGCGCGTGGTACGGCGCATTCCAATCAGGTTCGCGAATTCATCATGAGCGACGATGGACTCAAACTCGTTCCTCCGTATTTGGGGGAAAACGGCGCGCTCACCGGCTCTGCCCGAAAGAATGAGGAAGCGAGATCGCGACGGACTGAAATGCAGCGCAAAGCGGACGTATTGCGAGCCCAGCAGCAAATTCAGCAGAAACGGCGGCGCGCCAAGGCTCAGATAGAAGCGCTGCAAGCAGAACTCGATGCCGACGAGATAGGACTCAAAGCGATGACGCAGGACGAGGAAGACTATCTGCGTCAGGCGGCCGACGATAAAAGCGAAATGGAGAGAAGCCGCAAATCATAGCGGCTGGGACTACCTCCGAAGGATACCCTCGATGACATCGACCAAGCGCCCCCGCAAACTCATTCTGTACGTCGCGGGGCAGACACCGAAGTCTCTCGCCGCAATCGCTAACTTGGAGCGAATATGCGCCGAGCACCTTCCTGGGCAGTATGAAATCCAGGTCATCGATCTAAGGCAGGATCCGAAGCTCGCGCGCGAGCATAGCATTGTGGCAATCCCGACTCTCGTGCGCGAGTTGCCCGTCCCCCTGCGCAAGATCATCGGCGACCTTTCCGACACCCACAAGGTGCTCGTGAATCTCAAGATCAGTGACAGCACATGACCGCTTCAGAGAACGACCTTCTGATCGCCGATCTCCGCCATAAGCTGGCCGAGGCGGAGGAAACGCTGCGCGCGATCCGGGAGAACGAGGTCGACGCACTGGTCATGCGCGGCGCGGTGACCGAAGAAATTTTCACCATTGTCGGCGATCCGGAGTCCTATCGGACATTCATGGAAGTCATGGAGCCGGGTGCGGTTGCGCTCGATGGATTTGGACGTGTGCTCTACGCCAACAGCACGCTCACGCGATTGCTCGGCAAATCGCTGACTGAGTTGCAGGGAAAACTATTGACGGATGCCTTGCCAATCGCCACGGGTAAAAAAATCGAGCGGCTGCTCAGCGACGCGAGCACGAGCAAGCAAAGCCGCGAAGTCCTTTTTCCTCGAAACGCCGGCGGCGATCTTCACTTCATCGCCGTCGCGAATCCTATGCGGCTCGGTACAATTTCCGGTCACGCGCTGACGTTTGCCGACGTGACGAAGCGGGTTCGCAACGAGGGTGCAGCGCAGAGCGAGCACGCCGCCCAAGCGGCGATTGCTTCGGCTAACGAAGCCGTTCTGGTGTGCGATCGCAAGGGGATCATTACGCATGCCAATGCTGCGTCCAGCATCGTCTATGATGGCGACCCGGTCGGAAAGGCCTTTGCCGAAATCGTTCCACTTGTTTTTGGTGACGCCACCGGAGCTTTGCAAGCTGACGACATGATTGCGATGGTCGTCGCCGGCACACCGGTTCGAGGGATCGAAGCCGTCGCGTCGAACGCCCCGAAGGTGAAGGATTATCTGGTGAGTGCCGCACCGCTGCGGATTGCCGGTGATCGGATCAGCGGCGCCGTTATTACCATGGTCGATCTTTCGCAGCGCAAAGCTGCCGAACAACAACAGAACCTTTTGATGCGCGAACTCGACCACCGCGTGAAAAACATTCTCGCCTTGGTGCTGTCGATCAGCGCGCGGACGGCTGCCAATACGGATACCGTGTCGGAATTCCAAACGTCATTTGGCGGTCGAATCCAGGCACTGGCAGCGACCCACGGCCTGCTGCTGGAGAAACGTTGGACGTCTCTGGAATTGCGCGACATCATCACTTCCGAGTTCGCACCTTATACCGACGCGACCCTCGACCAGGTCACGATCGAAGGTCTGGACGTCGCTGTCACTCCGCGGGCGGCAGTTGCATTCGGATTGGTGGCGCATGAGCTTACGACAAATGCAGTCAAGTACGGCGCGCTCTCGCAACAGGGTGGGCGTGTCACGGTACGCGCGATCGGTTACAGTCGTGAAGACGACGGCGCCTTTGTCCTTGAATGGCGCGAAACCGGGGGTCCGCCTGTCGCGCCGCCAGAGCGAAAAGGTTTCGGGCATACCGTCATTACGCGCAGCTTTCAGTATTCCGGCGGCGGCGCGGAATTCGATTTTGCTCCGTCCGGCCTTGTCTGCCGCGTTTCAATTCCATCGGAAGACCTGTGCTGACGAACTTATGCGATGATGCCGCGACTGGCGGCAATTCCGAGACTGAGTGACTGGGCGATGCGCCGCGACCTGTCGATGAACAACGCCGCCGCCTCCGGTGGGCACACGGCCTTCGCGGTCTCGGCAAAGAGGCTCAGCCAGCGTTCGAAATGAGCATCCGTAATCTCGCTGATCGCCGCATGCACCGGCATCGGCTGGCCTTTGTAGCGCCCGGTCATCAAGACCACCGACGACCAGAAGGCGCGGAGCTTGGTCAAATGCTCATCCCAGTTGTCGATGCGCGATTCGAACACGGGACCGAGGATATCGTCCTGGCGGACCTTGGCGTAGAATTGATCGACGAGTTCGCCGATCATAGCCTCGTCGATACCTGCCGCGAGACCGGGCGCCTTGGGGTGCGGTTGATATAACATGACGAGCCTCTTGCCGGCTGCCTCTATAAGATGTATCTCAGGCGCATCTTATAATTGAGAGCCGCTGCGAAGCAATCCGTTTGCGGGTCATACGATGCGGCTAACCGTCCAGTCCGATTATGCGCTTCGGGTGCTGATGTATCTCGGCATCCATGCCGGCCGTCTGGCGACGATCGAAGAGATCGCGCGCGCCTACGGCATTTCGCAAAATCACCTGATGAAGATCGTCAATCGGCTGGCGACGCATGGCTTTGTCGAGACCGTGCGCGGCCGGGGCGGCGGTTTGCGTCTCGCCAAGGCC
This sequence comes from Hyphomicrobium sp., assembly GCA_035538995.1. Lineage (GTDB taxonomy): Bacteria > Pseudomonadota > Alphaproteobacteria > Rhizobiales > Hyphomicrobiaceae > Hyphomicrobium_B. The sequence continues at coordinate 4,830 of DATLJG010000346.1, forward strand.
ACCGAGGCAATCACGCTTGGCGAAGTGCTGCGTGTCATCGAAGACGACTTCGATATCGTCGGCTGTTTCAATTCGGACGATTTCTGCCGGATCGCCAAAGTCTGCCGTTTAAAAAGAGCGCTGCAACGTGCGCTCGATGCTTATCTGAGCGAGCTCGATAGCTGGACGCTCGCCGACATCGTTACGAACCGGAAAGCCCTGCTCGACGAACTTCTGCCAATCCCAACTTAATCAAACCAGAGGGAAGCGACGTGATCCACACACGCCTGACCGAGAAACTCGCGCTGCGCCATCCCATCATTTCGGCGCCGATGGCGTTTGCGGCGGGTGGCCGGTTGGCTGCGGCGGTTTCGGCAAGCGGCGGTTTCGGGCTCATCGGCGGCGGATACGGCGATGCCGACTGGCTGAGCGGTGAGTTTCGCGCCGCCGGTAATCAGCCTATCGGTTGTGGTTTCATCACCTGGTCATTGCAAAAGCAGCCTGCCTTGCTCGATCTCGTGCTCTCTAATAACCCGAAAGCTATCTTGCTGTCGTTCGGAGACCCTGCGCCCTTGGCCGATCGTATCAAGCAACGCGGGGTCACACTGATCTGCCAGATCCAGACGCGGCGCGATGCCGAGCGGGCGCTGAGTTGCGGCGCCGACGTTATCGTCGCGCAAGGCACCGAGGCGGGCGGCCACGGCGAGAAGCGGGCGACGATGACGCTCGTTCCTGAAGTTGCGGATTTGATGGCGAAGGAGCGAACCGGCACGCTTCTTTGCGCTGCGGGTGGCATCGCCGATGGACGCGGACTTGCGGCGGCGTTGATGCTGGGCGCCGACGGCGTAATGGTCGGCTCGCGTCTCTGGGCCTCAAAGGAAGCGAACGTCAGCACGGGCATGCACGACGCCGCACTCAAAGCGACCGGCGACGACACCATCCGCTCGCAGACGATGGATCTGGCGCGCAAGCTCGATTGGCCGCGACGCTACACGGCCCGCGTGCTGAAAAATCAGTTCATCGAGCGCTGGCATGGACACGAGGACGAACTGATGGCCGTGGCGGACGCAGAGGCTGCCAAATACCGCGCCGCCTGGGCCGAAGGCGATCCCGACCGGAGCAATACGTTCGTCGGTGAAGCGGCGGGTCTCATCCATGAGATCGAACCGGTGTCCGACATCATCGAGCGGATGGTGCGCGAAGCCGAGACGCTCATGCGCTCAAAAGCAGAGCAAGTCGGTGCTCTCGCGTCTGAGTGAAAGCCACTAACTGGAAACGAGACAAGCCGAGCACCTTCGTGGCCGGACTTGCCTCGCAGAGATGGCGATCGATTCGACCGTCCGGCTAAACGCCGCGTCGGACCAATCGGAGAATGAAAAGCAACAAACAGGCGCCTATAGCCGCCGCGATGACGGCGCCGAGCATTCCCCCGCCCAGCGTAAATCCTAATTGTGGGAACAACGCACCAGCGATGAAGGCGCCGACGATTCCGACGATGATGTCACCGACGAGACCGAATCCTCCGCCCTTCATGATCTGGCCGGCAAGCCATCCGGCGATAGCGCCGATAATCAGCCATACGACCAATGCAGTGGGATCAATGTTCATTTCTTGGCTCCCTGGTCAGCACGCTCACGAATCGGACGCAGCAATCATCTGCGTCAAAGCGAACATTGACAAGTGGAGACAGAATCTCGCGAGCGGCACGTCTCTGCCGCTTCGCAAGCATACTGGTTTAGCGTTGCCCTTGGCCGTCGAGCCACTGCGATAGCTTTGTAAAATCGGCGGCTCCTGAAAAGGTGGTCGCCGTGCCGTCGCAGGCAATCAAGCGCGTGTAGGGAAGTTCGCCCATCCAGTCGTGATCGACGGCGAAGCGAAGCTTTTCCTCAAAGCCGTTGGCGAGCACGTAGCTTTGAACGCTGCCCAATCCTGCCTTGTCCAGCGCGGACGTGATGCGCGCCGAATCGGCGCCGCGACGATCCCAGTTGACGAATGCGATCACCGCGTCGGGGTGGGCCTTGGCGAAGGTTCCCCAATCTTTCAGCTCCACCATGCAGTTGCCGCAGGAAAAGCCCCAGAAATGCACAATGAC